>JAIXKT010000005.1:22580-24398 GCA_026932145.1 Bacteroidia bacterium | reverse complement strand
CAATGAGTTATAGAGAAAAAGCGTTGATCTTGGGTAAAAGTGATGAAGTCAGGAGTGAAGATAAAAATTGATTGTCCGAATACACCTCAAAAAACTGTTTCATTCTATACAAACCTCTGCGGTTGAAACCCGCAAAGGTTGGGAACTCTTGATAAAATGAAATCCGATAATTGCTGAACGATATTTTCGCCCCATTTTCCTGAATTTACTCTGTCAGAAACAACCTTTCCCACGTTAAAATACAACAAAACCAACTCGCTGTTTGCTTTGCTGTAAACACGGTTTCTTGCTTCGGTTATGAGCGATAGAATATGCTCAAAATCTTGCTTGTATGTGTTGTCTAAATTCATCTTTAATCTCGTTGCAAAGTTACATTTTCTTTAAGGTAAATTACCATTTGAAGCAACAAAAAATCTCCAATGCTGAAAGCGTTGGAGGTTGAAAGAGATTGAAACACTTTTACTTGTTCACGACAAGTTTTTTGTGAGCAACTGCACCGTTGCTTTCTACTTGAATGATGTAAACTCCGTTTACAAAACCTGTTGTACTGATTGTTGTTTGTTCGTTTTTGATTACAAAACTATAAACTTTTTTTCCTGTAATGTCCGTAATGCCTACAGTTGAACCACACGGTAAATTATCAATTGTTACGCTTTCTTTTGCAGGGTTTGGATAAATGTGAGGTGTTAAAGAATTACCACTGCTTTCATTTATTGCAGTAGGTGACCAAAGCGTTCTTTTCCATATTTTACCATCTTCACAACCAGCGTACATATACGCACTATCAATTGTAAGACAGTTCACGCCTCCCATAATGGCGTTATCCAAAGACCAGTTAGCACCGCCATCGGTAGTGAACTGCACACCATTATTTAAAAAAGTTACCGTGTCATTCACCCCGGCAAAAATAAAATTTGAAAATCCTGCAAAAGCTCTGATTGCTGCCATATGATTTAAGAAGCCATTTGCGTACTGCCATGTCGGGTTAGTTGAAGCCGTTGCATAATAGAGTGTATTACCAGTAGTAGCCGCACCCCCTCTTGAAACAACTATATTTCCTACTTCATCTGCTCCCATTAAGCTAAAATCAGAGGTTGTATTATAACCATTGTTGGCTGGGTTCCATGTACTGCCGTTATTTGCAGAAACTTGGGGACCATACCAGTCTCCATGAAACAGGTAATTGTTACTCCAAATAAAATTTTCATAACATCCCCAAGGAAACGATATTAAGTTCCATGAAACTCCATTATCTAAAGACTTATAGGTATTGCAGCTTCCACAGCAGTGTTTTGCCCATATTGCTGCGCCATTTTTAAAAAATGAACTCACACGGTCGAATTGGGTATTTTCTGCCACAGTCCATGAGGTATCAGTTAAAGCTTTATAAGCAATAGTCCCTGTTCTGCTTCCGCTAATGATATTGGAATTACTGATGGTGAGGGCTGTAATATCAAAATCTGGCAATCCTACACTGTTATTCGCCCATGTAGCTCCTCCGTCAATGGAGATGAGAACTCCATTTTGAGTTCCTGCTACAATCAGTCCTCCCTGAGCGGCTATACACTGAATGGGGTCAGTGTTCGGAAATACGGAAAATTGTTGATATTGTGCAAATGAAAAATTTGCCAGCAATAAAGATGTAATGGTAAAAATAATTCTTCTCATTTTGTTTATACTAAAGTAACTAAGATTTAGGTGTCGAGTTTCACAACGTTATTGATGTGAGTTGATATAATTTTGGTTCAAATTTAGGATTTTATTCACTACCGTCCGATTAAAAATCAAAATGTTTTATTTTGATTTTTAATTAGCTGA
>JAIXKT010000005.1:3805-17981 GCA_026932145.1 Bacteroidia bacterium | reverse complement strand
CTAGTTCATTTTTTTTGACATGGCTTTTGCGAGCTACTTTTACCTTTGTCCCAAAATGCTTTGTGGCATATTTAAGCACTGTGTTGTATTTAATATCCTTGTTAAACTCATTGGCTATCCATTCCTTGAGTTCAATATACCCTGCCAGTCCATTTTTAGGGTCATGCAGTTTCTCTTCCATTTTTTTATGCTCTTCCTTGGTGAACACTGATGGCTTTCCTGCTTTCCCTTTCCTACCATTATGTAGCAAGGTGTCCATACCTCCTTTTTTGTAGGCAGTGCGCCAATTGTGGATGCTTTGACTGCTGGCACCAATGGTATCCATCAACTCACGTTTAGAAATACCTTTACTGCCCGCCTCTTTCATCGCTACCAACATTTTGATGCGAGGTTGCATCATTAAAGACGATGATTTTAATGATTTTCTCAACTCAGTCAAACTTTCTGATACAGGAATATATAATGCAAATGACATAATGATTTATATTAAAAACCAAAAATAAAATAAAAAACCCAATATGCAAAATATTGGTCTTGTTTATTTTTCACTATCGTATAACTCAATTTCTGAACCAGAACCCAATTAGTCTATAAAAAAGTTTTGATTAACTATAAAACGTAATTAACAAAAGCATAATTTCGCGCTCGAAAACCAACTTATGGCAACAACTTCCGATTTACGAAATGGTGCATTCCTCCGCTTTAATAATGAACTCGTTGTAATAGAAGAATATATTCATCGCACACCCGGTAATCTAAGGGCATTTTATCAAGTAAAGATGCGCTCTGTTAAAACAGGTAAAATCATCGAAAACAGATTTCGTTCCGGAGAAGAGATTACACTCGTAAAATTAGACTTTAGAAAATTACAGTACATTTACCGTGATGACACTAATTTGGTTTGTATGGACGTGGATTCCGGAGAGCAAATTTATGTTGGTGAAAAGTTATTCGGTAATGGAGGTAAATTTCTAAAAGAAGGTATGGACGTTAATGTGGCCTTTGAAGAAGATGTACCGGTGATTGCAGAGATTCCTTTTTTTGTTGAACTTGAGATTACCTATACTGAGCCGGCCATAAAAGGAGATACCGTGAATAATGTACTGAAAGCAGCTACTGTAGAAACCGGAGCTACGGTAAACGTACCGTTATTTATAGATACTGGTGAAAAGATTCGGATAGACACCCGCACCGGAGAATATATGGAGCGCGTAAAATAAATTTTTTTAAAAAAATTGGCTATCGAATATAAAGTTTCGTACCTTTGCGCCGGATAAAATTTACTTCGTGTAGATAAGGGCTTGTAGCTCAGTCGGTTAGAGCAGCGGACTCATAATCCGTTGGTCCCAGGTTCAAGTCCTGGCAGGCCCACCCACTATTCAAACGCAGCAGTAATTAACTGTTGCGTTTTTTCATGCTTAGGGTTCGTCAAAACAGCTTCGGTAGTTCCTGTTTCCACAATAATTCCCTTATCCATCACGAGCACATACTCACACAACTGCCGAATTACGGCTAAATCATGGCTGATAAACAAACAAGTAACACCAAGCATATTTTGTAACTGCTTGATTAAGTTTATGATTTGTGCTTGAACCGAAACATCTAATGCAGATACAGCTTCATCACAGATTAAGAGTTCTGGGCGGGTCGCTAATGCCCGTGCAATAACAACTCGCTGCCGTTGCCCGCCGGATAGCTGGTGCGGAAACCGATAATAAAAACTATCCGGCAAACCTACTAAGCTTAAAAGCTGAATAGCCTCAGTAAAAACCTCTTTGGGAGAAACAATTTTATGTACTCTTAAAACCTCCGAAATAGCACTGCCAATCGTTATTCTGGGATTTAATGCTGAATAAGGATCTTGAAAAACCAACTGTATGCGTTTACGGTATGGCTTCCAGCTATTTTCCGTCAAATGGCTAATGTCAATATCTTCAAATCTGATTTTTCCACTTACACTTGGTTGCAATCCTAAAATAGTTCTTACTAAGGTTGTTTTTCCGCAACCGGATTCCCCAACAATACCCAACGTAGTTCCATGAGAAACATTAAAATTAACTTTATTCAGCGCTTGAAACGGATCCGGCTTTGGCTTCCAAAAAGGAACTTTGGGATAAAATTTGACACATAAATTCTCTACCGATAATATTGTTCCTTGTTTAGGGCTGGCAGAGTAATTTGGTTTTGAACTACTGATGTAATTTACAGGTTCTGCATCCGGCCAAAAGTCAGCAACTGTTGGGAGTGTATCCAATTTTTTATGAATACTGGGTCGGCAAGCCAATAAAGCCTGTGTGTAAGGATGTTTTGGGTTGGAAAATACAGCCTTAGTGTTTCCTTTTTCGATACATTTTCCGCGATACAAGACCACTACGTCGCCCCCAAAGGCGCGAACTAACCCCAAGTCGTGGGAAATAAAGATGATTCCGATATTTCGTTTTTCCTGCAAATCTCGTAATAGATGCAACAAAGCGTGCTGCACAGAAACGTCTAATGCGGTGGTCGGCTCATCGCAGATTAGCAATTTGGGATTGCAGGCCAAAGCAATTGCTAACATAATACGCTGCTTCTGACCTCCGGAAAGCTCATGTGGATAAGAACGAATAATTTGGGTGATTCGAGGCAGTTGAACAGCTTCAAATATTTCTATACAGCGTTGATTTGCAATAGATTGTGATACTTTTAAATGCTGAACTATATGTTCTGTAACTTGCTCGCCGATACGTATTAGCGGGTTCAAAGAAGAAAGTGGGTCTTGGAAAACCATACCTATTTCTTTACCCCGTAATTGTTGCATTTTTGGGGGAGTAACTGCCGCTAAATTGATTTCTCCAAATTGCGTTGAAGGAAAAAGCATTTTTTCAGCAGCTATTTTAGCTCCGCTTAGTAAACCCATGATAGCCAAGGCAGTAACAGATTTCCCACTACCGGATTCTCCAACCAATGCGGTAGTCTGACCTGCCCAAACATCAAAAGACAAGTCCTTAACGACCTCTTGATTTCCAAAACCAATGTTTAGATTGCAGGTTTGCAATATCCTTTGGGTCTCTGACACTATTTAGGGAATAAGTTTTAGCAAAAAAAGGAAAAATCAGCACATCGGCCACTTAATAGTCTAAACTAATTGCACTAAGGTAGCACCGTTTCCGCTGTATTGTGGTAAATCATCAGAAAAAGACTTAACATAACTCATCTGGGAAAGTTTTTCCCGAATAGCATTACGTAATATTCCGCCGCCTTTTCCATGAATTATTTTTACGGAACTTAGTCCGGTTTGCACCACAGAATCCAGATATTTCTCAAGTTCCGTTAAAGCAGCATCAACTCTCAGACCGCGAATATCTAACTCCAATGAATAATTTCTATTTACAACAGGCCGTTCTGCTAACTGAAACGTCTTATTATCAGAATGTTCTACTACCACCAAATCTTGAATTGCAACTGTTAGTTGTACATTTTCCGTTTCTACCGTAGCTTTATTTTTCTGAATTTTAACAACTTCGCCTATTGCATTATTGCTCCGTATTTTTACCCAAGAGCCAACTACTACCGGCTTTTGGGTAGTTATGTATTGAGTAGCGGGTTCTTCGGTGGTCATCTCTTGAGCAAGAGTTTCTAATTCTTGCCGTAAGTTTTTGGTGATTTCTTTTTTCGCTTGATTTTTCCGAATTTCGGCAATTACCCGTTCTATTTTGGCATTGGCTTCTCCTATTAACTCTTTGGCTTGCGACCGAGCTTCTTCTAAAATAGCTTGTTTACTCTGCTGAATAGCCTGTAATCGTTTTTTTTCTTCATCGGCTAAAGTGGTAAGTTGTCTTTTTATTGACTGATTTTCAGCTATTAAGCTATCTAAATCTATTTGTTTACGGGATAAATCTTCTAAATGGTCATCTAAGGAAATGGTTTTAGCTTCTGATAGTTCAGCCGCACGTTGCAATATTTGGGCTGGGAAATTCATTCTTTTGGCTATTTCGAGCGCAAAACTACTTCCGGGATTTCCGACTGATAAATGATAGGTCGGCTCTAACTTAGTTACATCAAAATCCATACAAGCTGATAGGATTCGTTCATCTTGTAATCCCATTATTTTCAAGCTATTGTAATGGGTTGTGATAACTCCAAAGCATTTTTTTTGCAATAATTTTTCTATAACTGCCTGTGCAATTGCGCCGCCGATTTGCGGGTCAGTGCCCGAGCCAAGTTCATCTAAGAGCACCAAAGACGCTTCATTTCCAGTTTCTAAAAATAGTTTTAAGTTATTCAGATGTGCGCTATAAGTACTTAAATCCTGTTGAATAGATTGATTATCACCAACATCAACCAAAAATGATGTAAACAGCGGGAAGCAGGAGTCAGGGCTTGCAGTAGGTAGCAGTCCCGACTGCAACATTGCCTGTAGCAAGCCTACTGTTTTAAGGGTTACTGATTTTCCGCCGGCATTAGGGCCGGAAACCATTAAGAATGAGCACTTTTCGGTTAAAGTTGCCGAAAAGGGGACAACACCGGCAGAGCCTCTCATAACCAGCACCGGATTCCGCGCATTAATTAACCGAAAATATCTTTTTTCTGGCTGAAAATCAGGTAGCTGTGCATTCAACTCTATTGATAATCTACCAGATGCACAGCTATAATCTAACCAAGTTAGGTATTCAAAAGCAGCATTTAATTCGGCAGAAACTTTTTTGATTTCAGCAGTTATTTGCTTTAAGATTCTGATTTTTTCATTTTTATAGGCAATAGTTACTTCTTTTATTTGATTATTCAAATCAACCATTTCCATAGGTTCTATGAAAAAAGTCTGCCCTGTGCCGCTTACGTCATGTACGAGGCCGCGTAAGTGGGTTTTATGCGCTGCTAAAACCGGAATTACATATCGTTCATTGCGAATGGTGTAGCTCTTTTCCTCCGTCCAGCCTTGTTGAATACAACGTTTCAATATACGTTGTAAACTCAACCTAATAGTGTTTTCTAACTCATAAATAGCTTGTTGGCAGCGGAATAACTCAGGACTTGCATTTGGCAAAACACAACCATTGGCATCTAAGAAATCAGAGAAACCAGCCAGTACTTTATGGATAATGATAAAAACATCTCTATTTTGGCATAGGTTAGGACTGACTTCTACCTGCTTTTGCAAAAATTTATGCCAAGCTACACAGGAATTTAGTGCTTGGATAAAGCTGCTTAGGGCTTCTTCATCTAACCAATTGCCGGGAATAGAGGCTGCTTGTAAATGTTTTTTCCAATTTCCATTGGGAAAAAACGGGGTTTGTAGTCCCGAAAAAATGAAAGATTTAGCTTCGTAGGCTGCCCTCAACTGCTTTTGGATGTAAGGTACGTCTATTGAGGGGTGTGTTTGCTGTGCTAATTCTTTGGCAGATTCTGTGATACAGAGTTGCGCAAGACGCTGAACAATTTCAGTAAAGCCTAATTTATCCAGAGCGTTAGCCGGGAAGATTATATCAAACTGCCCAGTCATTGGGGTTAGTTTTTCAGCATATTCAAGATACGCGGGTTAGTCTCAATCTTTTTGTACTCCTCAAAGAATTGTTGAATATCCTCTCTGTCCATAAATTCAGCTAAAACACGCACCACTCCAAGACGCATCCACCAAACAGGATTATTTTTCGCAATATCTTTTAAGAAATTTAATCCCTTATTTTGGGTTGCTTCATCTTGATTGTGCAGATACGATCCTAATAAACTGATTAAAAGAAATTTATCATATCCATCATCCATCATTTCGATGGTTTTGATAGCGTGTTCGTATGCTTTTGGATGATTTGCCAAGAAGTAGATTTCAGCTACTTGGGACATTAACTTGGGATTTTCCTGTTTAGATATTATTTCAGCTTGCTGAACACCGGCAACAGAATCTGCTAAGTATAAGCCGGTTAGGGCAGCTCCCATCACAGAATAGCTACTATCGGATAGCCCTGCTGAAAAGATAGCTTTTAAAGGTGATTTTTCGGCTGCTGAGAATTGGCTATTTTCTTTGTCTGCAACGATTTCTACAAGCCAGTTCATAGCAGATTTTCGGATGGCTGCCTTGGGGTCTTTCTGGGCTAAAACCTTGATTTTTTCAAGTACCGAACTCGGTATTGAAGACCGAGTTTGTAGTTGATCTAATGCTTCCAAACGAATGGCCCAAAATGGATCATCTAAGAGTTCTACAAATATATTTAGTACTTGTTCTTCTTCTAAGTCAGCAGATAAGTTTGCCAAAGCAGATTGTTTCTGTTTAAAATTTGCGCCATTTTTAGCTTGAAACAGCCAATATGCTTGCGGTTTTTCCTCTTTAATTCGAGCTAAAAGCATTTTTTTGCTATCAAATACAATGTTTTGTGGAATTGTATTTGTCGGAAATTTGAATGTAGTATCTTTGGTTTCAAAGGTAACCGGTATTTCCCGTACTTGATTGTTCTCTGTGATAGAGATATAGACCGGCAGGCGATAGACCGGCATATATTGTAAGTTTTGGGCTTGTTTTAAATAGATAACAGCCTGTTTTTGAGTTGTATCGTAGGCGTAACTTATGCTTAGCTCTGGATGCCCGGGTTGTAAGAACCATTGGTCAAAAAACCAATGGAGATCTTCGCCACAGATTTCCTCAAAAGCCATTCTTAGTTCGTCAATTTCGACATCAGAAAAAGTATTTTGGGCTAAATAGAGTTTGAGGCCGGCAAAGAATGCATCATCTCCCAGATAATTTCTGAGGACGTGCAACACTCTACCACCTTTTTGATAAGAATGGCCATCAAACATATCTTCACGGCTTTTATAGTAGTAACGAATCAAGGGTTCGCGTTTTTGACTCGCCTCAGCTAAATAATTAGCTAAATCATCGTCTAAATGTAAATCCGCTTCTTGCTTTCCATATTTATGCTCAATCCAAAGGTATTCGCCATAAGTTGCAAAACTTTCATTCAAGGGGAGGTTAGACCAGGATTCACAGGTTACTAAGTCTCCAAACCAGTGGTGGAAAAGTTCGTGAGAGATAATATCTTCGTGGGTTTCGTCTAAATGTTCACGTGCGTCATGCTGCAAAACACCGGAATGAACTGTGGCAGTGGTGTTTTCCATAGCACCGGAAACAAAATCACGGACTACAATTTGGCTGTATTTAGGCCACGCAAACTTAACGCCCAATTTGGTGGAAAAGAATTCTATCATTTCCGGAGTATTCCCAAAGATAAGTCTTGCATAAGGTTCGTATTCTTTTTCTACATAATAGCTTACTTCTATTCCGCGCCAAGAATCTTTAATGACTGAAAATTCGCCAACAGCCATCATAAAAAGGTAAGGTGCGTGGGGAAGATCCATTTTCCAATAATCTGTACGGGTGCCATTTGGGTTTTGGGTAGAACTCACCAGAATTCCGTTTGAAAGCGTTTTGTATTTCGGATCTACCGTGATATACATTTCTTGGGTCGTTCTTTCGTTCGGGGAATCTATTGTTGGAAACCAGCAGGAATTAGATTGAGTTTCGCCTTGTGTCCAAATCTGTTTGGGCTTTCTGGGGTTTTTCCCGTCATAATTGATGAAATAAAGTCCTTTGTCATCCGTGATAGCATCAGAACCACCATGAGATTTAAGTTCTTCGGGTTTAGCTATATACTCTATAACTATCTGAAAGGCTTCATCTCTGGAATATTTTTTATCTAATTGAATGGTTAGTTCTTGATTATTATATTTATAGATAAGTTTTTGGAGGCTATTATTTTTGATAAGTGAAATAGTTAGAATATCAAATCCTTTGGCATCTAAAACAACTGAATCTTGAGGGTGAAACCAAGGTTTTAATGTTAAGGTTGCTTTTCCGTTCATTCGAGCTTGATCCCACAAGAAATTGACTTCTAATTTTGTATGAATAATATCAATGAGTTTTGTTCTGCTGGGATTGTAAGAATATTTTTGGGGAGCCCAAACGGGTTTTTTTTCTAAGGGAGATGTAGCGGGAGTTTTCTCTTGGCTACTTGGGGGATTAATAGTGGCATCTGCCTTGCCAGTATTCTTATGGGTAGCCTTCCGGCTGCTATGGCAGTTTGAAAGTAATAACGATAAAAAAAGTGTGAATAATGTAAGCCGTAATTGCATAAAAGTTTTTAAATTAATAAAGAAAGTTCGTTTTATGTGGGGTTATATGCCCATTTTACCCAAGATGCTCCCCAGGTGAACCCGCCTCCAAAGGTAGCTAAGATTAAGTTATCTCCTTTTTTGAGTAAGTGTTCCCATTCAGATAAGCAAATAGGAATGGTTCCGGAGGTGGTGTTTCCATATTTTTGGATATTGAGCATAACTTTTTCGGGTGGTATTCCCATTCTTTCGCCGGTAGAATCAATAATTCGCTTATTGGCTTGGTGAGGAACTAACCATGCAATATCTTCCGAAGTTAATTGATTTCGGCGCATGATTTCTAAGGTTGCTTCGGCCATTTTGGAAACCGCAAATTTGAACACTTGTTTTCCTTCTTGGTAAACAAAGTGTTCTTTATTTTGAACCGTTTCTGCTGTTGCCGGTTTTAGGCTTCCACCGGCTTTCATGTGTAGGTGTGCACGTCCGGAACCGTCGCTATACAAGGCTGAATCCAGTAATCCGTATCCTTCTGTATTGGGTTCTAACAATACAACTCCTGCTCCGTCCCCAAAAATAACACAGGTATTTCGGTCTTCATAATCAATGATAGAAGACATTTTATCTGCTCCAACTACCAAGATTCGTTTATATTGTCCTGACTGAATAAATTGTGAGGCGGTTGTGAGTGCATACACAAAGCCGGAGCAAGCAGCCTGTAAATCAAAGCCCCATGCACGTTTTAGGCCGGCCTTATCGCAAATAACATTGGCAGTAGCCGGAAAAACCATATCCGGCGTAGTGGTTGCGCAAATCAGCAGTTCGATAGATTCAGGGGCTATCTGTTTTTTCGTAAGTAATTTCTTAATCGCTTCAACTGCCATATCCGAAGTTCCGTAAGGTCCTTTCAGGATACGTCTTTCTAAAATGCCTGTTCTTTCAACAATCCAATCTGAGGTGGTTTCCACCATTTTCTCTAACTCAGCGTTAGTCAGGATATAATCCGGCAAATAATGAGAAACGCCCGTAATCGCGGCTGTAATCATACAGAGTTATATTTATTCTTAATAGCCGCTGAGATTATTCAGCGTTTTGGGTTAGAAAAGCGGCAGTCAGCTTGTTTATTAAATTTGCCTGAACGATGTCTTTGGCACGTAATATCATATTTTTGTAAGCAGTAGGGCCTGAAATACCATGACCAATTATAGCCACACCTTGAACTCCCAGAATAGGAATACCCCCATAGTTCTCAAAATTGTATAGCTCTACAAAGTCGGTATCGGCAATCTTGGGCTTCATTACTTCGTAAAAAGATTCGGCAAATTTTAAGATAATATTACCTACAAAACCGTCGCATACAATAATATCTGCTTTATTCTTGTTAAAGTCTCGGCCTTCTACGTTTCCAATAAAGTTGATACCTGTTTCTTTTTCTAAAAGTGGGTAGGCATTTTGGGTAAGCGCATTGCCTTTGCTTTTTTCTTCTCCGATATTCAATAAACCAACTCTTGGTTTTGGCATATTAAATATTTCGGTCATGTAAATAGTGCCGATTATAGCCCATTGCGCTAAGTATTCCGGCTTTGCATCAGCATTAGCACCAACGTCCAGAATCAGGATTGGCTGATTCCCATTTGGGTAAATTGCGCCGATGGTAGGGCGTTGAATTCCTTGGATGGTTCCCAAGCCTAATACAGATCCGACCAACATTGCTCCGGTGTTTCCAGCACTAATAAAAGCGTCTATTTGCTGTGCTTTTAGCATCCGGTATCCGGTAGCAATCGAAGATTTAGTCTTAGCTGTAAAAGCCTTTGCCGGGTGCTCATCCATTTCTATAACATCCTCACAATGAAGTATTTCTATTTTTGAGGCTGAAATAGAGTATTTAGCTAATTCTGTTTCGATTACAGCCTGCTGCCCAAATAGAATGACTTTTTCCTCAGATTTTAAGGCATCTAAGGCTTGAATAACTCCAGCGATAGGGGCATGGGGGTAGTAATCTCCCCCCATGACATCCAAACCAATACGCATGGTGTAATTAATTAATCATCAGTACCTTTCATTACTTTTCTGCCGCGGTAGTATCCACTGGCGATATTTACACGGTGATATACCGTTGGCTGGCCGTTAATTGGATCTAAGTAGAGCGGTTTTGCAGTTAGCTTATCATGTGTTCTACGTTTGTCACGGCGAGTCTTGGAATGACGGCGTTTGGGATTTGGCATAAAATTTAATAATTATTTAAGTGTTGATTTTAATTTTGTCAGTTCTGCCCAGCGAGGGTCAATAGTTTCCGCATCTTGAGTTGTTTCTGGTTGGTTGATACCCAGTATTTTAAGTACCTCAGCCGGACAACGTTCTCCAGGGCAATCCGTAGGGATTCGTTTGTTTGGGAGTGAAATACAAACAAAATCATACATCTCCTGAGAAATATCTAAGAAAACCTGATTCCGATTGATTGATACAAAATCAGTTTGTTCTTGTCCTGAAATGGGAGGTGTATAGCTATAAATCACCCGATTAACGCTATGAATAGCCGTTTCAAATGGTTGCGTACAACGGTCGCAAGCCAATTCAACCTTTCCGTCTGCTTTAAAACTGACATCAAGCTGGTTGGCAAACTTAACTACGGTTACTTGATAACTAACCTGCCCGTGTGTAATTAAACCTCCTTGAAACAGATCCCAAAAATCATTATTAAGGTCAAAGCTAAATGTTTGTTCTCCTAATTTTAATTTTGGGATTTCCAAGCAAAAGTCTTGTTGCTTTTTACCCATATCTGCGGGGGCGCAAAGTTAAAATCTTTATGCGACTTATCCAAATATCTCGAGAAAAACGAATATTTAGTTTGGGATTCTGGTTCAGAAAGTATGAAAGAGGTTTATTGCAAAAATATTATGGCAATCAGATTACTTTTTGGGTTTCTTACTTCTTAAAAAATAAGCAGTTTTCTCTGACTGATATTCTACTTCACGATCATTCACTTTGCTATATTATTTGGCCTTGTTTGCTTATGTTTGCCAATATTTAACAAGCTAAAACCCCAAAAAAAGTAATGAGTAGCTCATTCAATACAATTTTAGCAAGGTATCGTGAAACTTCTTTTTCCGAACGCGATAAAGGCGACCGCTTTGAACGCTTAATGCAGGCGTATTTGCAAACCGACAGCAAATATGCAGACCGTTTTAAAAACGTTTGGCTGTGGAATGAATTTTCCGCAAAAGACGACTTGGGCGGAAACGACACAGGCATTGACTTGGTAGCTCTTACTCATTCGGGCGACTATTGGGCTATTCAATGCAAATGCTACCAGGAAGGAACGACCATTGACAAAAAAGCCGTTGATACGTTTATCACTACTTCGGGACGAAATTTTAAAGGTGTTGATTTAAAAACAACTTCGTTTGCTTTTCGCTTGTGGATTGATACCACAGGAAAACCTTTTGGCACAAACGCAGCAGAAGCGTTCAAAAATCAGCAAATTCCTATGGGGCGAATTACGCTTTATGAATTAGCAGACGCACCTGTTGATTGGCAAAAATTGGAAGACGGAATACACGGAGAACAAGCACGAACAGCAAAGAAATCTTTACGCCAACATCAAACCGATGCTTTGAACAATACGCACAATCATTTTAAACAAGCCGACAGAGGAAAATTGATTATGGCGTGCGGAACAGGCAAAACATTTACTTCGTTGCGTATAGCTGAGAATGAAACAGAAGCAAAAGGACTTATTTTATTTTTAGTTCCCTCCATCGCTTTGCTTGGACAAACACTCAACGAATGGTATGCCGATGCACAAGAAAATATAAACGCTATTTGTATTTGCTCTGACCCGGAAGTTACAAAAAAGAAAAGCAAACAAGAAGACATTGACAGCACTTCCGTTGTGGATTTGGCTTTGCCTGCCAGCACCGATGTAAAAAATATCGTTGCCCAATTCAAAGGATTGGAAGTAAAGAAAAACAAAGGTATGACCGTTGTGTTTTCTACTTACCAAAGTATTGAAGTGATTAGCAAAGCACAAAAAGCACTTTCAAAAGAACTGCCGCAATACAGCGAATTTGATTTAATTATTTGCGATGAAGCACACCGCACCACAGGCGTTGCCTTAGTGGACGAAGAAGAAAGTGCATTTACAAAAGTGCACGACAATAATTTCATCAAATCCAAAAAGCGTTTGTATATGACGGCTACGCCACGCTTGTATGACGACACGAGCAAAAGCAAAGCCGCACAAGCCGAAGCCACGCTTTGGAGTATGGACGATGAAAAATTGTACGGACAAGAAATTTACCGCATTGGTTTTGGCGAAGCGGTTTCTAAAAATTTATTGACCGATTACAAAGTGTTAATCTTAACGCTTAATCAAAACGATATACCGCCTGCATTGCAAAATGCCATTGCCGACAAAAACAACGAAGTAAACACCGATGATGTTACCAAACTGATTGGTTGCGTAAATGCACTGAGCAAAAAAGTATTGGGCGATGAAGGTTTGATAAAAGACAGCGACCCCGACCCCATGCGTAGAGCCGTTGCCTTTTGCCAAAGTATTGCAATTTCTAAACGCATTACCGAAACGTTTAATTCCGCTTCCGAAACCTACATTTCGGCTTTGCCAAACGAAGAGCAAAATGCCATGCAGCAAATTGCTTCCTTGCACATTGACGGAACGATGGACGCTACTAAACGCAACGAACTTTTGGCGTGGCTCAAAAGTGAACCACAAGACCGTGAAAGTCGCATTTTAACCAATGTGCGTTGTTTGAGCGAAGGGGTGGATGTGCCAAGTTTAGATGCTGTTTTGTTTCTTTCGGCACGAAACAGCCAGGTGGATGTGGTGCAAAGCGTGGGGCGTGTCATGCGCATTGCACCGAATAAAAAATACGGTTATATCATTATTCCTGTGGTGGTGCCAAGCGATGTAAACGCAGAGCAAGCCCTGGACGACAACGAACGTTACAAAGTAGTGTGGACGGTGCTAAACGCTTTGCGTGCCCACGATGACCGCTTTAATGCCACCATCAACAAAATTGAACTGAACAAAAAACGCCCCAACCAAATTTTGGTGGGCGGTGCGGCATACAGTTTTGACGAACACGGAAATCCTGTAAAAAAAGAACACAGCGGAGACGGACAACAAAGTTCGGGCGAAATTCAACGCCAATTATCGCTGCAATTTGAAGAACTGCAAAACGCAGTATTTGCCCGAATGGTGCAAAAAGTGGGCGACAAACGCTATTGGGAACAATGGGCTAAATCAGTAGCCGATATTGCCACACGACAAACCGAACGCATTACCAAACTCATTAACGAAAACAAAAGGTATCAAAAAGAATTTGAAAAGTTTTTAGCGGGCTTGCATAAAAATATCAACACGAGTATTACGCAAACCGAAGCCATTGAAATGCTAAGTCAGCATATTATTACCAAACCCGTGTTTGATGCCTTGTTTGAGGGTTATTCGTTTGTGAAAAACAATCCCGTGAGCCAAAGTATGCAACGTATGTTGGATTTGCTCAACGAACAAGCATTGGAAAAAGATGCCGAAACGTTGGACAAATTCTACGAAAGCGTAAAAATGCGTGCCGCAGGAATTGACAACGCCACGGGCAAACAACGCATTATCATTGAACTGTATGACAAATTCTTTAAAACTGCTTTCCCTAAAATGGTGGAGAAGTTAGGAATTGTTTACACACCTGTGGAAGTGGTTGATTTTATCATTCATTCGGTAAACGATATTTTGCAAAAAGAATTTGGCAGAAACATAAGCGATGAAAATGTGCATATTCTGGACCCCTTTACCGGAACAGGAACTTTTGTAACCCGGCTTTTGCAAAGCGGTTTGATTGATGTAAAAGACCTTGAACGAAAATACAAACACGAATTACACGCCAACGAAATTGTTTTATTGGCTTATTACATTGCCGCCATTAATATTGAAAATGCTTACCATGATGCGGTTTCGACTTCGCTCAACCGCCAAGAAGACGATGCAGTTTCGACTTCGCTCAACCGCCAAGAAGACGATGCAGTTTCGACTTCGCTCAACCGCCAAAAAGATGATGCGGTTTTGACTTCGCTCAACCGCCAA
>JAIXKT010000005.1:0-3788 GCA_026932145.1 Bacteroidia bacterium | reverse complement strand
GACTTCGCTCAACCGCCAAAAAGATGATGCGGTTTTGACTTCGCTCAACCGCCAAGAAGATGATGCGGTTTTGACTTCGCTCAACCGCCAAAAAGATGAGTGTCGGCAACTGAGCGAAGTCGAAGTTAGCCGAAGCTACACCCCCTTTGAAGGCATTTGCTTAACAGACACCTTTCAGCTCAACGAAACCGAAGACGGAGCAAAACTCTTCTCTGAAATGTTCCTTGCTAACTCAGAACGCGTGCAGCGACAACAAAAAGCACCCATTCGCATTATTATGGGCAACCCACCATATTCCATAGGTCAAAAATCTGCAAACGACAACGCACAAAATCAATCTTACCCGAAATTAGACAGCAGAATTGCTAATACTTATGCTGCACAATCGCAAGCAGGTTTGAATAAATCGCTTTACGATGCCTACATAAAAGCGTTTCGCTGGAGCACCGACCGTTTGGCTTCCACAGGCTCAGCCAACGGAGAAGGTGGCGGCATTATTTGTTTTGTAAGCAACGGTGCCTGGCTTGATGGAAACAGCACAGACGGGTTTAGAAAAATCATTGAACAGGAATTTTCGTCTATTTATGTTTTCAATTTACGTGGCAACCAACGCACCAGTGGCGAACTAAGCCGAAAAGAAGGAGGAAAAATTTTTGGCAGCGGTAGCCGAACGCCAATAACAATAACTTTGTTGGTAAAGAAACCTGAAGAAACAATTACGAATTAAAAATTACGAATTACGAAAATGAAACAAGACAATATAATCCAACAGAAATCATTTGCCTTTGCAATAAGAATGGTGAATGCCTATAAATTTCTGACCACAGAAAAGAAAGAATTTGTACTATCCAAACAAATGCTTCGTAGTGGAACATCAATAGGTGCAAATGTTGAAGAATCAATCGGAGGACAATCGGATAAGGATTTTCTATCAAAAGTCAGCATTGCATACAAAGAAGCAAGAGAAACAGTTTATTGGATCAAGTTATTACAAGCCACTAACTATTTATCAGAACAAGAAGCAATAAGTTTGTTGAATGATGCCGAAGAACTCTGTAAAATTCTTGGCAAAATCCAAGTAACTATAAAAAATCGTAATTCGTAATTTTTAATTCGTAATTGAAAAAGATGAGCAATATTATTTTATACGAAACACCCGAAGGCAAAGTGCAGGTAGCTGTACGCTTTGAAAACGAAACCTTTTGGCTTACGCAAAAAGCAATAGCTGTACTGTTCGATACAACATCGCAAAACATTACGCTCCATTTGAAAAATATTTTTTCGGAAGGCGAACTTGATGAAAAGGCAACTTGTAAGGATTTCTTACAAGTTCAATTGGAAGGCAGTAGAAACGTAGAAAGAGTGCAGAAATTCTACAGCCTCGATGCTGTGATAGCGGTAGGCTATCGCGTAAACAGCAAACAAGCCACACAATTCCGTATTTGGGCTACACAAACACTCAAAGAATACATTATCAAAGGTTTTGTATTAGATGACGAGCGTTTAAAACAAGGAAAAGAATTTGGTAAAGATTATTTTGATGAATTGCTGGCTCGTATTCGTGATATTCGGGCTTCGGAAAAACGCTTTTATCAAAAAATCAGAGATTTGTTTATGCTCAGCAAAGACTATGATAAAACAGATAAAAAAACAGAACTCTTTTTTGCCGAGATACAGAACAAATTACTTTTTGCTGTTACCAAACATACGGCAGCAGAAATAGTTGTAAACAGAGCCAAAGCCGATTTGCTCAATATGGGATTAACTTCGTGGAAAGGCAGCCGCGTAAGAAAAGAAGACATTTTTATTGCTAAAAACTATTTATCGGCGGATGAAATAGACATGCTCAACCGAATGGTAACACTCTTTTTGGACACAGCCGAATTGAGAGTGAAAGAACAAATTCCGTTGAGCTTAACCTATTGGAAAGAAGAAGCAGACAGTGTCATCCAATTCAGCAGAAAACCACTGTTGGATAATGCCGGAACAGTGAGCAATGAACAAATGAAAAAAATTGCCACCAAGCAATATGAAATGTTCGACACACAACGTAAAAAAACAGAAGCCTTAACAGCTGATTTGGAAGAACAAAAAGCTATTGATGAGCTGATTAAAAAAGCAAAAAAGAAATGAAGAAAGCTAAAATATACTATTACGACATCGGCGATTACAAAACCCGCGATGAGAAACTCAAAATCATCAGCGAGTTTAAATCTTTTGCGAATATGCCACTCACTGAACTTACGCCCAATGAGCACGGAGATTGGATTAGCGTAAGAAACGATGCGTTTAGCACCTTTATTCCATTAGAGCCAGAAAAGAAATTTGATGCGAAAACGCAAACGTTTTTTAATTTGAATGTGATTGGCATTTCTACAAATCGTGATGCGTGGGTTTATAATTTTTCAAAAGAAAAAGTTGCCGAAAATATGCAACGAATGATTGCCTTTTACAACGAACAAAGCAACGCTTTTGCAGAAGCAAAAAAGAAAAATTCAAAATTAGAAGTTGAAGATTTTGTTAATGGCGATTCAACAAGAATTAGTTGGACAAGAGCATTGAGAAACGATGCAAAGAAAAACATTCAACATTCATATAACATTTCGCATTTCAGAAAAGGAATTTATCGTCCTTTCATAAATCAGAATTTATATTTTGACAAAAACTTTATTGAAAGTCCGGGATTAAGTTCACAATTATTCCCAACTGCAAAATCAGAAAACTTAATTATAAATGTTACGGGAATTGGTGCAAGCAAAGAGTTTTCAGTTGTTATTTCAAATAGTTTAACAGGAATTGATACGATTGAAAAAAATCAAATTTTCCCACTTTACTACTACGTAGAAAACAACACCACGCAAAAAGGTTTGTTTGATGAGAGCCACGAAAAAGGATTAATCCGCAGAGAAGCCGTCAGCGATTTCATTTTAGAAAGAGCTAAAAAAATCTATGGTAAAAATGTTACCAAAGAAGATATTTTTCACTATGTGTATGGTTTTTTGCACAGCAAGGAATACAGAGAAACCTTTGCCAACGATTTAAAGAAAATGTTGCCACGCCTGCCTTTGGTAGAGGATGTAAAAGATTTTTGGGCATTCAGCAAAGCAGGTAGAAAATTAGCCGAACTGCATTTGAATTATGAAAGCATTGAGCCAAGCAAAGAAGTAATTGTGCTATTTAATCCCCTCAACATTGCAGATACACTCAAACAGGCAAACAAAAAAGAATTAGAATACCTGAATTACCGGGTAGAGAAAATGCGTTTCTCAAAACTCCCCTCTCCAAATGGAGAGGGGTCGAGGGTGAGGTCAAAAGACACCATTATTTACAACAGCCAAATCACCATAGAAAACATTCCCGAAAAGGCATACAACTATGTAGTAAACGGCAAATCTGCCATAGAATGGATAATGGAACGCTACCAAGTAAGCACCCATAAAGAAAGTGGTATTGTAAACAATCCCAACGATTGGGCAAAAGAACAAAACAAACCCAAATACATTTTGGATTTGTTGTTGAGCATCATCAATGTAAGTGTGCAAACAGTTGATATTGTGAACGCATTACCCAAAGTAAAACTTGATTAACCTAAATATTTGGGTTGGTTTAAAAACCCGAAAAAAGGAATCGTTGGTTTTGTTTTGGGTATAAGTTATAAAATTGCGCTAATTTATCAAGATATTTTATCATACTGTCAGAGCCACAGCCCCCAAAAAGAATTGCTATTTTTCAATTCGAGCCTGTTGCACGACAAAAAGAATAAAAATATTTAACTATTTGATTTTGAA
>JAIXKT010000004.1 GCA_026932145.1 Bacteroidia bacterium | reverse complement strand
GTTCAACTTTGCACTATTGCTCAATCGAAGCCGTTCACCCGCTCTCTTGCCAATTTGTTTGTTGTGCGTAGTTTACTTTTTAGTTTTCAGGTGTTTGTCTAGAAATTTCTCCATAGCATTGTAGAAATCATATTGATTGTCTTGGTTATAGAAGCCGTGTCCTTCATCATTTTTTACCATATATTCTATGTCAATTCCACGCTTTTTGAGAGCTTCTACCATTTGGTCGCTTTCGGCTTTATTCACTCTTGGATCGTTCGCTCCTTGTGCGATGAACAAAGGAGTTTTAATTTTGTCTGCGTGTAATGCAGGAGATATCTCTGCAAGCAATAAACTATCTTTTTTAGGGTCTCCAACCATTTCGTGAAACTGTTCTAAATAGGGTTTCCAATAAGGCGGAATTGTGTTTAGTAAAGTAAATAAATTGCTCACGCCTACATAATCAATCGCTGCCACATATAAATCGGGGGTAAACGTAATACCTGCAAGTGTGGCGTAACCACCATAACTAGCACCATAAATAGCAACTCGGTCTTTATCGGCAATGCCTTCTTTTATCAACCATTCTACCCCGTCTGTAATGTCGTTTTGCATAGTTTTACCCCATTGTTTGAAACTCGCTTCCCAAAATTTCCTACCGTAGCCTGTGCTTCCTCTAAAATTCATTTGCAAAACTGCATAACCACGATTGGCTAAAAACTGCACTTCATTATTGAAACCCCAACTATCTCTATACCAAGGTCCACCGTGCGGATTGATGACAACAGGCAAGTTTTTGGCTTCTATACCAAGCGGAAGTGTCAAATAGCCGTGAATGGTCAAGCCGTCTCTTGATTTATAGGTAATCGGTTTTACGTGGCTCATTTGTTTTTCGTAAATCCACGGATATGGATTGGCTGCATCTACGGTTTCCTTAGTTTTGAAATCATAGATATAATATTTGCCTGGCATTCTGTCATTTCCCGCCCAAACTATCGCTTTGGTTCGGGCATTATTATAGCTCACAATAATTGTTTCATAACCGCTAAATTTTTTATCTAAATCATCTTGTAGGTCGCCCCATTCTTTATCAAAAAAATATTTTTTAGGTTTTTCTGCTTCCCAATAAACGGCTGTCAATGCTTGCTTTTTTCTATCATAGGTGATAGAACTTAAATCGTAATTTTTGTCAGCATACAATTCCCTTACTTCCTTTTTTGTCTTAGGGTCATATTCTACCAATGTACTTTTATCTCTGCCGATATTGCTAAGAGCATAAATGTTTTTATTGCCTTTGTCAAATGATGCAGGTGTAAAAATGTCCTTAAATGAGGTAGTCAGTATTGGCGAAAAAGATTCTTTATCCGAATTGCGAAAATGCCAAGTAATGTTTACTCCATCTGTTTTGGATGCCAAACGAATAGTGCCGTTGTTATCCGTAACCCAACTATCATAGTTTTCTACATTATTATACAATAGCGTCAATTCCCCGGTTTCTATATTCAATAGATAGGGGTCAAAGTATTCTTTCACCCGTTTGTTGATTTGTATAATCAATTCTTTTTCCTTTCCTTCAATGTCATTCAAGGCATCTATAATATCACTTTTTACGCCAACGAATGGAGTTAACGCTTTCAAGTCTGTTCCGTCTGCTTTTACTGAAAACAGCTGAAAATTTTCGTCTCCGCCAATGTCTTGAGCATATACAATTCGGTCGCCTTTCCAAAAGTAGCTTGAAATGCTTCGCAAGGTGTCATTTGTAACACGAACAGCCGTGCTATCGCTCACGTTTTGTACAAAAATGTTGGATTTGCCTTTATAATCTGCACGGTAACTGAAATAGTTTCCGTCAGGCGAAATTCTGAATGTATTTTTTTCTCCGTTTTTGAAAAATGTTTCCATTGGAAGCAAAGGAGCAGGTGTTTCTTTCTCTTGCTGTTTACAGGAGCTTAATAGTGCTGACATAGAAATTAATACGGTCAAAATGAAATATCTTAGCATATCTTTTAATTTTATGGTGTTTTGGTTCTTTAAATTACGCACAACG
>JAIXKT010000003.1:57425-58001 GCA_026932145.1 Bacteroidia bacterium | reverse complement strand
GCAAGGCAAAAACTCAGAAGACTTTATCCGTTAATTTACGATTAACATAACAGTAGTTTGTTGCGGATAAATTCATAGTCCGCTTGAATTTCTTGAATAAGTGTATCACTTTCTAAAAAATCAAACGATTGAACTTTTAAAAGTTCTGCTTTTTCGCTGTGTTTACCGTTCCAAGTAACTGCACAGTAAACAAGTGATTTTAATTTTTCCCAGCAATGACTTTCAAAAAACGGTGTTGCAAGCAACACCGTTGGGTTTATCATTGTTATTGCAAAAGTTTCTTTCGGTGTCCACTCGCCTTTAACTTGATAGAACGCAGTTGATTTCAATTCAAATCCAAGTCCGTTTGGTGCTTGTTTATTGTCGTTTGATAAACCTGCTAAATGTTCAAGTGTAAGCCCTTTCCAACCTTTGTTTTGCTTGCCGTCTTTGTATGTTGTTACGCCATATTTTACAGCCAATTCAGCAAGGTCTTGTCCTACGAATTTTTCTAAGTTTTTTATTGCGATTACTCTTGTTACCATTGAGCCTGTTGCACGACAAAAAGAATAAAAATATTTAACTATTTGATTTTGA
>JAIXKT010000003.1:32930-55311 GCA_026932145.1 Bacteroidia bacterium | reverse complement strand
TAAAAAATCCAATATGCAAAATATTGGTCTTGTTTATTTTTCACTATCGTATAAACCATCAATGTTTGAATAGGCATATCGCAAAAATAGAAAATATTGTCAGCGAAGTAGAGGCTTGGCAACAACACAGAAACAACAAAAATGGTAAAATCAATTGGCAATTTACAACAAACGATGCAAGGCAAAAACTCAGAAGACTTTATCCGTTAATTTACGATTAACATAACACTAGTAAATACTTTTATTTTCTAAGCCACAATTTTATTTTGAGTTTATGCACTCATTAATCAGTTTTAGATATAAATCTTTATTAGCATTTACAGAATATCTATCTTCTGCGGTTTTTCTGGCGGCTTTTCCTATTGTAGCTCTTAGTTCGGGTGATTCTATTAATTTGCTGATGATGTTTACCCATTCTTCGGTAGTTGCTGCGAAAAATCCATTCTCTCCATGTTGAATAATCCCTGCGTTCATCCATACTGGCGACATGATGGTTGGAACTTCAAGAGACATATATTGTAGCCCTTTTAAACCGCATTTACCTCTTGTCCATTCGTCATCCAGTTGTGGCACAATACCAATATCGAAAGAGGATATCTCCTCAACTTCTCTTTCTTTAATCCAAGCAATTCCTGTAATATTTAATTCTTTATTGATGTAGTTTCCATCTCCAATTACTTTTATGGTTATTTCATCTCCATATATTTTTTTCAGCTCAGTTAAAAACGGAATAGCTAATTCAAAATGCTGGATAGTGGTAATACTGCCACTCCAGCCAATACAGATTTTTGAAGAATTATTTTTTTTCGGAATCCGCTGATAATCAGTAGTATCAATAGTAGTTGGTACGATAAATACATTTTTATTATACTGTTTAGCATAGGTTGCTAAATAAGCGTTTCCGGCAAAAATCATATCTGAAAGTGCGATGATGCTGCTTGTTTTTTGTGCGTTTTTTAGCCAATTCAATTTTTTATTGGCTTCTGAAACATTACTTAACCAAATAGAATCATCAAAGTCAAAGATAATTTTCTTTCCTGTTTGTTTGAATTTTCGCTCAAAATAAGTAGTTCCAGTTAAAAAGGCTTCACGCTGAATAAAGATAACATCTGCATTAGCTGCTTTTCTTATGTCTTTTAAGCGTCTAATGATTGCTTTTATTAGGAGTATAAATTTTTTGAAGTAATTTCCTTTTTGATATAAGATTTTGTCGTCAGCTTCCGTTATTAGTGGGGAAAACTCTATTTCAAAGCCATTTTGGGCTAAATAATCAAAATACTGTTCAAATCTGAAGCGTTGGCTTGGGGATCTATTTTCGCGGTGAGCAGCTATAAATAAGATTTTTGGCATAGGCTTATAACTAATTTTCTATGTATAAAGCGGTTGATTGATTTGCGTTTCCTATAAACCTGCCGATGAGGTCATCTAACATCACAACGGTATGCCCCATCTGGATAAGTTCGTCTGTAACATACGCTCCAATAAATTCTGTACCTCCGGTAACTAAGGAAACTGACATTCTGAACCTGAATGGCCGCAAAAATAGAAAAAAGTCAGCCTAACTGCACTAAGTTAAAGCTATATTTTAGCTTTCTAAGAGGTTTTTAAAAGTATGGTAGTACCCAAAATGGCTACGAACTCAGTGCTTGGCTTTGAGTAAAACTTTAAGTGATAGTTTTAGGATTTGCCCCATAGTGCTGCATTGGGTAAAACGGTCATCTTGGTAATGCAAAGAGAGTTCCCGCCCCAATTGAAGGATATTTTCCGCCGGAGCTAATTCTTCTTGAACCATAACGTCCAATAAATCCTTTAAGCGATAACGCTGTGTGCGTATGCGGTACCGCATAACCGTTCTCTCTTCGTTTTGATACTGTCGTACCACTTCAGGAGTTAAAAAATTCATCCCTAAAAAGATAATAGGATTGTTTTGTTTGAAGAATTGAGGTAAATAGACATTCTTTTTTCCTTCGTAGCATTGCTGGTCAAAATCTATTGAACGCAGCCGATAATTAGTTTCTTCAAAATCCGGCGTAATATCTACCACAAAATTGTTAGAGTGCATATCTCCTAAAAGCCGAATAAAACAACGCTCATTAAACTTAATAAACTCTTTTGTTAAGCGAACGGTATCTAAGTATTTATCAGAAAGATATTGTTTGATAAATATTTCTCCCGGGATTCCGGCGATATGTTCTTCAATGAGTGTATCTTCATCATGCACTACGTAGTTAATTCGGTTAGGGGAAAGTAAGTCTTCTAACTCTAAGCCATAAACTCGGGAGGCATCTGCGCGTTTTACGTAATAATAATCAAAGTTTTCATTAAACCGGTTTACAATCCTGATTCTAAAAGGCGTTGTATTTCCATAATCGCAGACATCAATTCTATCTACATACAAATGCCTAACCAGTGATTCATCACCATTATTTTTCAGGATAGCATACATTCTGCGCAGCCCGTCATGGATTTCATACATTTCCTGCTCCGGATAAAAAACAGTTGACCATAAAGTATCTTGCCCGGACTTATCATATAAGCTGATAGATGAAGTATAACGCAGTAAACTTGCGTATTTAACCGGTAATGAACGGACACGCCCATACTGGCGCAGATAGCGCATAAATGGTAAAGTAATCCGGTAAGTACGTTTTTTTCTGGATATTAACGCCATATTTATTGTTCAGACTCACGAAGACTTTGTGCAAATCTAAGGGATTCCATAATCAACCACTTCTCCACCGGAATATCTATTCGGGCTTTTCCTAAACCATCCAATAACACAAACAAGATTGTATGAGATTTGTTTTTTTTATCATGATACATCAGTTGAATAATATCCTCATCCTCAAAACTTTGCCATACGGGAATAACAAAGTATCGTAAAATCAACGAAACGATATTGTCTAACTCGGTTGGTGATATTAACTTCATCACATAAGCAAGATATGCTTCTGCAATTATTCCAACTGCAACGGCTTCTCCATGCAATAACGATTGTTCCGGATGATGTGCCAAAAAGTATGATTCAAGTGCGTGGCCAACTGTGTGCCCCAAGTTTAGCACTTTACGAATAGACTGTTCTTGCTCGTCTTGTAAAACGATAGATGCTTTTGTTTTGATAGAATGCTCTATAAGTTGAATGAGGTTTATTTCTTCTTCGGGAGTTTCTATCAGGTTAAAGAAAGCGTCTTTATCGGCAATTAAATGATGTTTGATGATTTCGGCAAGGCCGGCACGCAGTTCTCGAATGGGAAGGGTTTCTAAAAATCCGGGAAATATAAATACTGATTTTGGATGCGCAAATGCACCAATTTGATTTTTGTAGTGGCGGAAGTCTATCCCTACTTTTCCGCCTACGGAGGCATCTACCATAGCCAATAACGTTGTGGGAACCTGAATAAACGGAACTCCACGTTTAAAGGTAGCTGCTACAAAGCCCCCTAAATCTCCTACAACGCCACCACCAACGTTTAGCAAGCAATGATTGCGGCTTGTTAGTGTATCTCCTAACCAAGTCCAAACTGGAACGCAGGCTTCTAAGGTCTTGTTATGCTCTCCAGAAATGATTTTAAATTGTTCATTATCAGCAAATTTTCTGTGGAATTTAGGTACACAAAATTGTGCCGTATTTTCATCGGCCAAAATACGAATTCCGGAAAATGGTTGCTCTTTAATCCAACTTAATAGTTCTGATAAGTCATCTATTAAAAAAACAGGATAGGTAAGTTTGGGTGCTAACTGCCTCATAAAGAAGAGTCAATATGTTCAAATATCATTTCTTCTTGATGGATTTCAAGGGAATGTTCATGAATAATTTGCATTACGTTTTGAACGAAATGAACGTTTATATTGAGTTCTTCGGCTTTTTTTAATCTGGATTCGAGTACTTCCTGCCAACGGCGGAGTTGTAAGACTGTAATTTTGTTATCTCGTTTATAGCGAGCTACTTGTCTGATAAATTGGAGGCGTTGCTGAAGCAGCTCTAAGAGTTGGGTATCAATATGGTCAATCATGGTGCGCCAGCCGAGTAAATCGTTTTGGGCGATAATATCTGGGTTTGCGCTTCTGAACACCAAGTTTTGGAGCATTTCTTGGAGCATTTTGGGGGTAATTTGCTGGTTAGAATCGCTCCATGCGCATTGTGGATTTTGGTGTACTTCTATCATCAAGCCGTTGTATTCAAGGTCAAAAGCGCGTTGGCAGATAGCGGGTATCAGTGCTGCATTTCCTGCTATGTGGCTTGGGTCGCACAAAATAGGAAGTTTAGGAAATAAGCGTTTGAGTTCAATCACAATTTCCCAGCTTGGGTCATACCTAAAAGGGGTTTTTCGGAGTGTAGAGAAGCCGCGATGTATTCCGATAAGTTTTCTAACGCCAGCTCTTTGTAGCCGTTCAAAAGCACCTATCCAGAGAGATATATCAGGATTAATGGGATTTTTTACAAATACAGGAATATTTACACCTTGGAGGGCTTGGGCTATTTCTTCAACGGCAAACGGGCTGGTAGTGGTTCTGGCTCCAAGCCATATAGCATCAATACCAATATTTAAAACGGATTCAATATGTTCAGGATAAGCTATTTCGGTGATAATTTGCAGGCCGGTTTCTTCTTTGATTCGTTTTAACCAAGCTAAGCCCGGTACGCCTACTCCTTCAAAATTACTGGGGCGTGTTCTGGGTTTCCATATTCCGGCTCGAAACATCTGCACATACGGAACATTAACTAAGTCATGCGCAACGTCTAACAACTGATTTTCTGCTTCTGCGCTGCAGGGGCCAGCAATCACAAAAGGCTCCTGAAAACCTATTGCCTTCAAATCCAAAAATTCTTCCATCTACAAATAACTCTTTTAGGCGATATATTCTACCAAGTTAAATTAACTTCAAAGTTAAGGCTTTTGCCGGAAATTTACCCTAAAAAAACACAATCTTTCAAGGCTTTACTGCCTCATTTTAGCTGCTAATTATCATAAGGATTTTTGTAAAGATTTGATTTTCAGTAGCTATCTAATGATGTATAGATATTTGCCTTCATTGGTAGCATCCAAAAAAATGAACCTTTGTGGCCAACAATAGATAAAAAGACTTTACCTTTGCAAGACTTGTATGTGGGATTCTATAGCGGAAGCAATTATACGGTTTAGAAAGTGGGCATTTGTCTTGGTCGGAATTGCTACCGCTGGAATATCGTACTTTATCTTTCGGCTGGAGTTTAATCAGGAATTTATCAAAGTTGTACCGGCGGATGACCCTGATTATGTTGTTTATACTCATTTTCGTGAAGTTTTTGGGGAGGATGGAAATACATTATTAGTTGGGCTTGCGGGAAAAACACACTCTAATTTAAAGACATTTAACGATTTATACCAGCTAAGTGAGCTATTAAAAACCCGTTCAGGAGTAACTCGGGTATTAAATTACACACATTTACCGCTACTATTAAGGGATGATAGTGCTCGGTCTTTTGTGGTAAAACCCATTACCAGCAAGCTGTTAAATTCACAACAAGAGGCTGATTCTGTATTACAAGTAATTAAAAGTCAGCCATTTTATAGAGACTTGGTCTTTAACGACTCCTATGATGTGGCACTTTTTGCTATTACGTTTAGTGACTCTGCGTTAAATACTAAGCTAAAGCATATTTTGATGCGGGAGGCGGAGGATTCGCTACGTGTCTTTGCCGGTAGAAATAATTTGACACCCCATTTTACTGGATTACCTTATGTGCGTACCTATATGATGCGCATCCTTCCTCGAGAATTGGGGATTTTTTTGGGATTAGCCTTTTTATTTTCTACGATAGCCTTTTTAGCCTTTTACAGATTTGGAGCTTCGCTCATTTTTCCCTTAGTGCTTTTAGGGATAACTGCAATCTGGACTGCCGGCCTAACCGGACTCTTTGGATACAAAATCAACATTCTTACGGGCTTATTGCCTCCTTTAATTGTAATCATCGCTATTCCTAACTGCATTTATATGCTTTCTGACTATCATATTGAGTATATAAAAATAGGAAATAAGTTAGAGGCCATCAGAAGTATGATTCATAAGTTGGGCTTGGTAACGTTTATGATTAATGCCAACACGGCTTTTGGGTTTTTAACTTTATATTATACCAATGTGCGTGTGTTACAAGAATTTGGGATTGTAGCATTTTGGGCATCAATTATCACTTATTTACTGTCTATCATTATTTTACCTGGTTTATTTGGGAGTATGCCGGCACCCACAGAAAAAACACTTCGTCATTTAGAATCCCCCTTTATTGCCCATTTTATCAATATTTTGAACAATTTGGCTCAGAAACATCATAAAGCTATCTTTGCCATAACAATTTTACTTTGCTCAATAGCCGGATTCGGGATGTATTCTCTGAAATCTATTGCTCATATTGTAGATGATTTACCGGAAGAAGCCTCCGTAGTAACTGATTTACATATAATGGAAAAAAGTTTTCACGGAGTAATGCCTTTTGAAATCGTTATAGATACCAAAAAAGAAAAAGGGTTGCACAAAATATCCGTTATCCGGAAGATAGACGAATTACAAACCAGATTAGCAAGCTACCCGGAAATATCTCGTACATTAAGTATTGCAGATGCAATGAAATGGAGCCGAATGGCCTATTTTGGCGGAGAACCAGACCAATATGCTATGCCGTCCCAAGAAGAACTCAGCTTCATAACGGACTTCTCGAAAAAACAAAACAAACAAGTGCTCCGAACCTTAGTGGATTCTACCCAGCGAACTACCCGGATAACCGGAAGTATTCAAGACATCGGCTCAGACCAAATGAAAACCTTGTTAGACTCTCTAAAAAAAGAAATAGATACAATTTTCCCCCCCGAAAACCCCAAAAGCCCAACTGTTTCTATAACCGGCACAACGACTTTATTTGTAAAAGCAAATGATTACTTAGTGAATAACTTAGCATGGAGTTTAGTGGGAACTTTTGCCATTAATGCCGTTTTGATGTACTTGTTATTCTTCTCTTTCCGAATTATGTGGATAAGTTTGGTTCCCAATATGATTCCCTTGCTAATAACAGCCGGAGTGATGGGCTTTGCCGGCATTCCTTTAAAACCTACTACGGCCTTGATTTACGGCATTGCTTTCGGTATAGCCATAGATAATTCGATACATTTTTTAGCAGCATATAGGCATCAACGAAAAAAAGGATTATCTCCCAGCGAGTCAGTTACTTTATGCTTAAAATCAACCGGAATGAGCATTATTTACACTTCTACGGTGTTATTTACCGGTTTTATTTTGTTTACTCCGTCTGTTTTTGGCGGCACCCGCGCCTTAGGGCTTTTAACAAGCGCAACATTATTTATCGCTCTGTTTACCAACCTGTTATTACTTCCCTCTTTGTTACTTGCATTTGACACTAAGCAAAAGGCTCATGAAGGTGGCCTCATAGAAGAAACAGACGACTAAACTTAATCGCTATCAAAATCACCGTAATTACTAAAGTCTAACTTATTTGAGTCGGTGTTCCTTAATTTCAATCTTTTACCATGTTTGTAGATTGATTCACGATTCCAAATTCGCTTCCAAGCTAATGACATATCATACTTGAATCGAATATTTGGATAACTTCCGGTAATTTTAAAAGTTAAAATAGTTTTTAAAAAATGAGGCGTAATCTGTAGTTTTTCCTTCATTTCTCTACGCCGCTTAACTCGCTCAAACCAAACAAAGTAGTTCATATCTAAATCATAGGTTTGATAACCACTTAAAGCTAAATTGATTAGATTTGAATAAATATTAAGTTTGGGAATATAAACAATGCGTTGATTTATCAGCATCGAATCTGCTTGCATCGTAAAACGAGTATGCTTGAGAATATCCTTACTGACAAATGGAGATAATTTGTTTAAAAGCGAAAAGCTATCCAATTTTCCCTCTTGAATATTTACTGAAATGATGGCCTTTTGATCCATAAAATCAGTTTTGAAATCATAAGGAACTGAATCTTCGTAAGTTATATGAGCCGTTAGCTTGCCGGATAAGTTTTTGTCAGTGATAAACTCTTGGCTAAAATTATTCAAAGAATAAAATAATTTTTGCAAATCTACTTTTTCTATAATAGCATTTCCTTTGACAAATCCTACTTTTTTAGAGGCTGTATTTACAGATAATTTTCCATTTATTTGACCGTTACAAATGCCGGCATGAATCGTATCAATTGTTAGAAGTTGCTGATTAACAATAACTTTTGCTGCCGGATTATTTAGCCTGAACTTTTCATAATAAATAGATTGAAAAGAGAAATCTCCGCTTAAATTCAGCAGGTCAGGGAAGCCAAAGGCCAGCCCCTTTTCCGGTTTTTGATTATCTTGAGCTAATAATTCTTGCAGGTTAAGTGTATCTCCATAAAAAGATAAAGACGCAACCAACTCCTTGTTTTTCAGGAAAATATAAGGTAATAACTCTTTTGTATTTGCCTTTCCTCTAAAAGAGCAAGTGCCAATTTTGCCATAAATTTGCTCTATTTGGGTTGAATTTGCATCAAACCCAATTCGGCTACAGATATTTTTAAATCGTAATTTATTGGAAATCAATGTAAAACTTATGGAATCTATGGTTACAAACCCGCTACTGTTGATATACATCAAGGAGTCAAAATGTGCGAGGTGGGTCATCGGAAATGTTGCAGACAAGCCAAAGTTGATTTTCCCACGCACCGCTTCTATGGGCAGCTTAGGCAGGTGAGCCATAATCGCCGGTAAAGACAAATTGGCACTAAGATCTAAGGATAGCGTAGGATTCTCAAAATTTTGCACCTTAACCGAAGCACTAAGCAAATGGTCATCTATAACAGCTCCAATATTACGAATAGTTATTCCTTGTAAACTGCTTTTATTCAGCATTTTATCAGTTATCTCTGTTTCAAAATGAATGTCTTTGAGTGAAAACTTAGGGTTCGGATGGTTTAAAACTCCGTCTAACCCTTGCACAAAAAGGTTCAATGAATTAGCATTTTTCTTTTTTAAATCACCCGAAAAATTCCCCCAAAAATTAAGATCTTGTTGAAAACTAAATACTTTTTTTGATTTTTGGGGTCGTTTAGAAGCCCAAAAACTATAAGTTTGGCTAATATCCTGAACAATTATTTTAGCTGAACCCTTAAAGCTAATTTGTTCTGAAGATTGTAAAAGGTTAGAAGTTAGTAAGATAGAATCATTTTGTTGTTTTAGAAATAAATGTAGAGATACTTTTTGGCCGCTATCAATTGTGGTAGAAAGGGATAGCTGGTCTAAGTGATACTGCTTGAAACTTAGCTGGTTAGCATTGACACTTCCGCGCAATAAAACCCGATTGGGAATCGAAAAAACAGTAGATTTAGCTCTTTTGACTTTTTTTCGACTAAAAGAAATGTTCTTAATATTTAATAATGAATCAACTGATAATGAGGGAGTTTCTAACTTGAATTGTGTAGCTAAGTAAGCCGTATTTCCTGTAAAGTAGGGCAAAAAGTTTTCACAACTTCCTGCAAAATAAAACTTTTGGTGGTTAATAGTTAGATTTAACTTATTGCATACTAATTTATTATCAGAAAAATTAAGCTGGCCATAAGGCAAAGATATATCAATATTGGGATTTAAAAAGCCAACAATTTCAATATCATTAAGTTCTAAATTTCCGGACGTTTTGAGTAAGTGTAGGGAGTCCAATTTGGCAATGTATTTCAGCGGGGCTTGCCCTGTAAAATTAATTTTTGCTAACCCAGAAGCACTTAAAATTTGATTTTGAAAAATCAAATTAGCGAATGGTTTAAAAGGAATAATGCCCTGCACGGAAATATCAGCAAACATTTGCTCAAATCGGGTAATTTTTAGCCATAAATTAAATGGTAACTTACTGTTAAAGTGAGTGTTAGCGTTAATTGTTAGCATCGACCCGGCTGCATTGTGGGTTGTTCCGTTATCATAGCGCATATCAAAAGAAAAATCATATAAAATCTCTTTCTTCTTGGAATCTAATAACTTAGCATCTTTACATTGAACAGAAAGTTCTGTATAGGGGTTTAGCACCAAGTCGTCTTTGCCGTGTATTTTTCCGGATATTTTAAAATCTCCTTTTGCTTCAAAAAAGTCTAATTGTTCGGTAACTTTTCGGGGCAAAAGGCTTAGTAATTTGCTAAACTGAATAGATTTTACCTGAAAATCCAAGTTGTAATAACGTTCTTTTCCGGTTAAAAAACTTCCAAATACCTCAAATAGAATGGACGAAATCCAAACATTTCCTTTCTTAAAAGTTAAATTTTTATCTCGTTTTCTGTAATTAAATTGAAGGTCAATTTGGACAGGTTGATTATGCAGAAATGCAGTTTCGTCTTCTTGTAAAGAATCAATTTTTCCGTATGTATTGATTACAAAGTCAATATCGTGTTTGTAAATATCATAGCTTAAATTAGCTGAATCTAAATCAAAATGATAATTTCGATTTTTGGAAAAAAACTGATAATTAAGATGTGTTTTTAAGAAAATACATTGCTTTACACGAATAAGTCCCGGCGAATGTTGGTTGGGTGAATACGGCTGAAATAATTGGAAGTTTTTATTCCCTTGATTATCAACCTTTAATTGTAGGTTCATTGAGTCTGCCTGAATCTTATCAATGGTAATTGTGTCCCAACCGGCCAAAAATTGTTTACAATCTAACTTTAATGTAACTCTACGGGCAGCCAACACCGAATCCGGATTTTGCTTTAATGTTCCGGCAACTGTTAAATTATCAAAAAAAAATATAACTGTTGGAAAATTAAGCCAATTAATTGAGTATGAATCTATTGTAGTATTAGAACGAAACAATTCACTTAGATAATGTTCACTGATTTTTTTTAGCCCGAAAGTAAAAAACAAACTTACTCCCAAGCAAAGGGTGAGAAAAATAAGTAAAAAGACTTTTAAGAAACGAAGCAAAATCAGACTAAAACTACAAAGAATATAATAACCGGCTTAGCTGAATAGGAGTGTTAATGTTAGAAACATCATATTGATAAATTCCATCTTTTGCTGTGATTATTAATTTGTTATCATAAAAAATCACATCACTGCCATCAAATGCTCCAAAGCGATTTAAGAGAGAAGCGTTTTGTGGGTTAGCAACATTAATTACCTGAATGCCTTGATTTTCACATACATAAGCGTAGTTTCCGTTTACAGCCAATCCTTTTGGGTTATTCATATTTATGCTAAAAGCACTGATGGGGGATTGTAGATTAGAGAAATCTACGATTTCAAATAGATTTATTCCGCGTTGGCAAGGGGTTCCGGTTCGCAATGTCAAGTAGGCATATCTTCCTTGCGCCACTACCGGGTCGCAGGAGGTTATATGAGAATAGGTAGAAAGCCAGACGGGATTTTCGGGATTTGCTAAGCTATAAAAAATAACTCCAGACCGTGTACCCACAAGAAGCAAAGAATCTGCCCCAAAAATAGTTTCTGGATTAGAAGTAGCTGTCTGAAAAACAGTTACTAACGTTGGTTGGGAAGGTGTGCTGACGTTCCAAACTTGTAAATTTTGGCCGTCTAATATGTATAAATAATTTCCAACAACGGTAAATGCAGAGGTAGAGCCATTTATGCCTGATGGTGAATTAACTCCAACATCACCTTGTTTGTCGCTACCACAGGACAGAAATAATGCTAACCCTATAAAAACAAGATAGTTAAATAATTGTTTCATGGCTTAAAAGCTGCATTTAGGTTTTTCCATACTAACGGCAATCCAGCCGGTAATTGTTCCTTTGGAGGAGTCGGGGCATTCAAAGTAAGTAGGGCCATTTTGGGATAAGCGCGGATATGCTGTGGGAGTGGCCGGAAGGCGATGCTGGGCAAATACATTTGGAACTTCACGAACCAAACTTACTTCCGGTAAATTACTTACGTCAAAAACAGCTAACTTATCAGCATTATTAACAAACAAAAAACCATCTTTTATAGTTAATTCTGAACTTGCCGGCACAGAAACAAACCGTAAATTCTGAGGGACTTCCGGATTTCGGTTATCAACAACATGAAAACCTCTTCCAATATCATTGATAAATAGATATTTACCCCAGAGTAATATTTTACCCGGTTTCTGAATCGTTTCGGCAGGTTTAATTTCGATTTTGTATAAATCTGCAGCAGAAATATATTGTGGCCTATACCCTGTAACATTCGGCTTTGATGAATCCGAAAACAAACTGCAACCGGATAAAACTAACCCTGAAATTAACAGACTGCCCAAATAAAAATGCCAATTCATCAAAAACAAAATAGTACGGCGAAGCATGAACAATGTTGCGAAGTTAATAAAAAACAATGCTAAATTTTTTCTATGGTTAAAAATTTGTTTTGTTAGAATTATATCATTAGATTTGCCGTGTGCCATGTTGGCGAAAGTTTTATTAAATCATGAAAAAGTTATTTTTTTTATTCATTATGTTAGTTGACTTATCAGCAAATGCCCAGAAAGTAATTTCTGTAGATAAGCTCCCTACCTCAACCGAGGAGTTTATTAAGTTTAGAGACGGGATTGCTCAGACACCTGAGGGTGGAGCGGCCGCTTTTATCGTAGCTTCTATATTGTATGCACAAAACCCGGCAATGGGCAGAGAGTGTGTGATTATCCAAACGGATATGAACCAACTTCAGCAATCAAACTCAGGATATAAAGGTTACAACTTAACATCTTCTAATGACTTTTTATTAAAGCAGTTAGACTCCCGTAAGCATATTCCAAATTCTTATGTTCAAGGGACGAGCAATGAAAGCGGTTATACGCTACCGGCGGGTGCTTTGAAAATTAAAATAGAAAGGACTGCCAAGACAGATGACGGTAAAACAAAAGTATTTGTATGGTCAACCGGAGCTGACTCTGCCAGACCGATTACACTGAAGCAAAATGACAAAGGCGTTTGGAAAGCATTTGAATTTTCTAGCTTGATGGTCGGTGTAAGGCAACCCGTGGTCAAATCAAAAGGGGACGTTGACGGAGATTTTTAAAAAAACCTTTTTCTCTTGTTACAAACCCGAGAGTAAGGATAAATGCGAAATGTTACGTTTATTTATTCTTGTTTTCGGGTTTGGTTTTTTCTACTCTGGATAGGCAAAAACTCTTTAATAAAGTTATAGAAAAAGCATATTTGCCAGCTAATTGTCTTCCGTTTACTTTTCGGTAAACCGGTAAATCAAAAAGGCACGAAACATTCCAGTCAAAAAGATTATAGTTGATTTGTGGCGTTAAAAACAGATAGTTTCCGCCAGTTGAAGTTTGGGTAATATCGTTACGTTTGTCAAAGTCCCTGTATTCGTGGCGTAGTGCTAATAATAAGGCGAGTTTGTCTTTAAATCTTTTGGACGCTACAAGGCTTGTGGTTGAGCTATTTCCATAGCGATATTTTTGGGGATTTGCGCCGTTAAATTCACTTCTATTCAACAAAATAAGCCAAACGGTTTTATCTAAAAAAGATTTACTGGTAAACAGGTGCGTAACCCCTCCAAATGCGCCGGATGTGGGTTGTAACTCTTGGGGTAACAGTACGTTGTCTTCGGAAATAGGATTTTGTGAAAAGGGAACCTTTGCGCCGGCACCTAATGTGATTTCCCACCCTTTTTCAAAATTACTGAAAACATTATATTTTCCCGAGATGACCCCGGAAGCAAAGCCTCTTCCGTTTAAACGGTATTCTTCGGAAAGATTATAAACTTGATATTTTTGGATAAAATAACCCGCTTCGATTTCTGCGGTTAATTTTGGTGTAATTCCGTAGCCCAAAATAGCTCCTAAGTAGTTAAAGCCAGCCCGTTTTAGGAGACGATAGTCAGATTTTTTAGCTCCCTCGTAGTATTGGTCTGAGTAGCTATTCCGAAAAAATGAGATAACGCGCAGTTTTTTTTTCCCGACTACGCCAAGGTTTGCACTACCTGCTACCGGATTCCCGGGTGAGCAACATTGCCCCAAAACAACGGAGTAAGTTCCTGAAATAAAGAATATAATCCCGATAACGAAACGCATTAGCCCTTGATTACAATTAAAATCGTCTTAGAAGCGGTATTGTTATGAGAGTCTTTGATAGTGCATTTTACGTCATTTTCTTTGGCGCAGCAGGTAGAGCCAATAAAAATAATTTGAGAACCTTTTCCCAATAAGGTTGCTGTTGGAGACTCCCAAATATATTGCAGGTTATCTCCTTTTGCGGTTGCTGTAATGGTTATCTCCTCGCTATTTTCAGCAATCGTTTTATTTGCTGACAAAGAAACAAACTCTAACGGAGTAGCTACGGCAATATCGGCTGTTTCTTTTTTGGTACAAGAGGAAAATAATAGCTGAAAAGCTAACATAGATAGTAAAAATACAAATGAATTACTTTTTATAAGTAACTTATTACTAATACGTTTCATGATTTTTTAAGTTAAAACAACGATAGTGTAAAGATACATTTTTTAGTTCATAATCAATCACGTTGCGCCAATCTTTAAATTAAGTTTTATTGGGGTCTAATTAATCTAAGCGAGAAATTACGATTATCTAAAAAGTATTTAGCGTATCATTTTTTCGGTACTTTGCATCGTTCAAATAAAATGAGTCGTGTATTCATCATTACTGCATTAACCATATTAGTGTTAGGCTTATTTTTTGGTTTTTGGTCATCATTACTATATCTATATCCAGATTTAAAAGTCGCTCTTGACTTTTCCAGTTTACGCCCTTTGCATGTTTCTTCTATTTTGTTTTGGATACTACTTGGGGCTACGGGTTGTGTGTACATGGCTTTGAGTGATTTAAGTAGTGGGAAGGGATTATCTTCACAACTTATTTTGCTTCAATGGATTCTGTATGTTGTTGGGCTTGCAGCTATTTATATTTCCTATTTTGGGGGAAAATTTGGGGGGCGAGAGTATTGGGAGTTTCCGCCGGTTTTAGCTTTGTTTATTGCTTTAGCTTGGGGTATTTTTATTTTTAACTTTTTTAAAGTTGCGCTTAAAATTCCGCGTTGGCCAGTTTATGTCTGGATGTGGATGACAGGAGCTATTTTCTTTGCTATCATTTTTGCAGAAAACTACTTGTGGATTTTCCCCTTTTTTAGGGAACATTTACCTACCGATATGACTATCCAGTGGAAGGTAAATGGCTCTCTTGTAGGAGCTTGGAATCAACTGCTTTATGGAACAGCATTTTATATAACAGATAAAATAAGCGGAAACAATAATAATGGAAACAGCCGAATCGCTTTTGTGATGTATTTTTTAGGGCTATTTAATTTGATGTTTAATTGGGGACACCACGTTTATACGCTGCCTACCCAAAATTATGTAAAATACACCGGCTATTTAGTGAGTATGACCGAATGGGTTTTCTTCCTGAAAATTATCTATACATGGAAAAAATCCTTATTAGAATACCAAAAAAACCATCATTTAATATCGTATAGATTTATCATCGCCTCTGAATTTTGGGTGTTTTTGAATATGTTTCAGGCGCTTTTGATGTCTATCCCAGCACTTAATATCTACACACATGGAACGCATATAACTGTTGCTCACGCTATGGGAACAACCATTGGCATTAATTCGATGATTTTAATGGCTACTTTCTTCTTTTTTACGGAAAATAAAACATATAATCAGCATAAACTACTCAACATAACGTTTTATACACTACAAGTTTCGCTGTTGGTATTCTGGCTTTCTTTGAATATTGCCGGAATCCAAAAGGGATTTTGGCAGCTATCTGAAAACCGAAGTGCATTCAGTACAATGATGGAGCAGCTAAGACCTTACTTCGGCTTAGCGTCTATTTCCGGCTTAGTTATGATGATAGCTTTTGAAGTGTTAGCATATTATTTACTAACAGATTATATCCGTGCAATTCGTGCAAAAGGTAAAAATATCCTTTCGCAGCCATAAAATTAACTGTCTATGGAATAACAACAAGTTGGTGTGTCTCGATAATCCCATTTTGCTGTAAAGATATTTTGTAATTTCCAGAGGAACAATTAGTTAGTGGGATTTTGATTTGTTGATGCCCCGTTCCCAAGTGTTGGGTTTGCCAAATAGTTTTCCCTAAAGCATCACGTAAGATAATTGTTACCGGAATGTTGTTTATTCCTTCCCAAGTTAGGTTTGTATAGTTTGTTGCCGGATTTGGGTAAAGCTGGCTATGGAGTTTTGAGTTTAGATTTTCTCTGGAAACAGTTACCGGTAAATTGGTTTCAAAGATTCCGCTGCCATGTGTAGCCACTACAAAATAGCCATCGCTGGGGCGGTAGTCCATCATAACCACAACGGTATTTCCTATCACGTCTTGCCCCTCCTGAACCCATGTTGTAGCTGATCCATTTAAAGTGTTGGTAGAATATAGGCCGGTGCTTGTGCCCACAAAGTACCAAAGGCTTGTATCTACCTGCGCAATGGTTACCCAGCGGCATGAAGGGCCGTTTCCGCTACCGTTGGGGTTTTGCTCTAAATTACCGCCTACGGATGTCCATGTATTTCCCTTATCAGTAGAGTAAAACAGACTGAGAGCACCATAATTTGTGAATACAATCATCAAATTATCAGGATTTTTAGGGTCTATGGCAATGCAGTTAATGTATCCCGGAAATGGGAAGTTACTATCTGTAATTTCCGCAATAGTTGGGTTTGTAGATTGTGCATTTTCGATCCTAAAAAGCTGCCCTTCGTCTGTTCCTGCGTAAACTCGGGTTGGTGTTTGGGGATCAACTCCAATAGCAGAATATTTTCCGGTTACTAATGTATCTCCAACTTTTTGCCAGTTTATGGTGGTAGAATCCCACGTATTATTCATTGGGATTTGGCTGACATCAGAATTAAACCAAAGTTGTTTGCCTCCAGCTAAGTAAATTTGACGTTCATTTTGTGGGTTCAATACAAATGGATTTATGAATTGATACCCGCTGCCTCCGGCCGGGTCAATTCGTACCCAGCCGGTTGCTTGTCCTTGATTATTAACGTTCATACGAAGCATCTTTCCTTGCTGACGGGAGAAATAACATTCTTGTCCATCATTTAGGATGTAGCAATAGGATCCGTCTCCGGAAGAAGGCATTGTCCAAACGGCAGTAGGAGAGGCTTGATTACCCCACCATGAACCGTTATCTTGGTATCCGCCAATAATAGTTTTATCCCCATGTTTTTGATGATTAACAGCTATCGTGTATAGCTGGCACGTAATGTAGCCGCGATTTAGGCTTTCCCAAGTGATAGAAGGGCTGGCTGTAATGTCATTTGTTTTGTAAAGCCCGCCGTCTGCATTGGAATAGGCTACTTTTTTATTACTGGGGCTGAATATAATTCCGTGCTGGTCAGGGTGCTGGTTTGGATACAACTCGAAATACGGCATAACTGTACCGGGTTTGTAGCCACCGCAGTGCTGTACTAAACTTTTGGTTTTAAAGGCATCTGTAGAACGGAATAAATTTGTTCCACCCACAAAAACCATATTGGTATCTCCCTGCATTACCTTAACGAAAAAGTTATAGCCGCCTTGTGCGTTAAAATTACCAAATTGCCCTCCATTATCAGGTAAAGCGGCAGAACGTTCTTCCCAAATTCCTTCATTACCAGAACCATTGCCGCTTAGGTAGGTATATTTCCAAAGACTGTTATATTCTTCATCTCCTTCAAAATTGGTTGTTTTTTGCCCGTAATTTGGAGTATGGGCTAAGAACCAGACTACGTCTTCTCGGTTAGGGTCTATTCCAATCACAATACGTTCATAATCTGCGGGAAAATTTGCCGGCAAGATATTAGTCCAATTTACGCCGTCCGTAGAACGCCAAACGCCTTTTTGTAAGCCATCACTACTTAATGCAGCATAAACAACACCGGTAGAAGTTACGGCTACGTCTGTAAAGTAAGAAAATCTATTAAAGGCACTTCCGCGTACCAATGACCATGATGCGCCACCATTAATGCTTCTGAAAATTGACCCATAAGTAGCAGCATATACTTCATCTTCGGTTGTGTTGGATGGGTCAATTTGGATATTCCAGACTAAGTCCCAAGTTTGGTCAAAAGTAGTTGTATTTGCTGATGTTGTGCTGGATAAAACTGACCATGAGGCTCCATTATCGGTGGATTTAAAGACACCTTGCCCTAAGAAATAAGCACCGCTTGCGGAGGCTGAGTTTCCGTAGGCTTCACCGGTTCCATAATACCAAATATTCGTTTTGCCGAGTCTGGTATCTTGAACCAAACAGGAAACCCCCGGATGTTGGTCAGCTTGGGTTATCTTCTCCCAGCTTTGCCCGGCATCTATTGATTTCCATATGCCGCCGGAAACGCCCCCTGCTATTAACGTGTTTTCGTTGGTAACGTCCATTGCTAAGGCGCGAGTTCTGCCACCAACGTTCCAAGGGCCTCGACTTTGCCATACAAAATCGGCTACCTTGTTATCCCGTTTCGGTAAAGTTTGCGCAAAACGTAACTCCAAAGAACGTATATTACGGGGAATTGTTCCAGTCTTAGGGTCTCGTAATTGCTTCCAAATCTGAAGATGACGTTCTCCCAAATTCTCAGAAAGCCCTCCTGAAGAATAAGAATATTCCCGTTTAGTCGGTTTATTAGCCAAATTATCTGAAGTACTCCAAACAACTAATCCCGAGTAGAAGCCAGATATAATGACCACATAAAATAGCAATAACGCACGATTTGTCATGCCCCGAAGTTAGGATGTTTTTGGGAAATATTTACCTGAAATTAAATTTAAGCAGTACAAGTCTTATGTCGTTATATCAATATTGCGCGTAGGTAAGACAAAATTTATGCTTGGGTTGCAACAAGTACTCAATTTACTACCTTTGCATATATGCGAAAGAAAATTCGTCCTGTAATTCTTGGGCTGGTTACGATAGTGTTAATTGTTTTATTAGGAAAAAAATGGGGTATGGTGCCTCCGATAGGGAATTTATTTTCACCGTATTCTGGATTTTGGCGAAATATTGAAACCGAAAACCCCGCTCAAGAAGCACGAATAAACCTCTCTGCTCTAAAGAGTGGTGTTCAAGTTGTGTTTGATGACCGTCTTGTGCCGCATATTTTTGCCGGAAACAGGCATGATTTAATGTTTATGCAAGGATACTTACACGCTCGTTTTAGGCTCTGGCAGATGGAATTTCAAACCTACGCAGCCGCCGGAAGAATCTCGGAAGTCATCGGTGAAAAAGCTATTTCTTTTGATAAGTTCCGCAGACGCTACGGAATGGTAACCGGCGCACAGCATACCTTAGATTCCGTAATGGCAAATCCCGTTACAAGGGATATTTTATTGGCTTATACTGAGGGTGTTAATACATATATCAACGCTCTAAAACCGGCAAATTATCCGGTAGAATACAAAATATTAGATTACGCACCAGAACCTTGGACACCTTTAAAATGTGCATTATTGCTAAAATACATGGCTTATGATTTATCCGGTGAGCCGGAAGACCATTTACTTAGTGGTGTAGCACAAAAATATGGCAAAGAAGTAGCCGAAAATTTATTTCCAAATTATCCCAAAATCATGGAGCCGATTCATCCCAAACGGGAAAAATGGGATTTTGAACCACTGCCTATTCCGGAAGTTCCTAATGACTCTTTTAACCATAACCCAAATACTACTACCAAATCCGGCAAGAGAACAGATGAAACCATTATTAATTCCGCTATGGATAAGTCTGTTAAGGGGAGCAATAACTGGGTTGTTAGCGGCAGTAAGTCTGCTACAGGCCATCCTATTTTGGCTAATGACCCGCATCTTTCTTTAAACCTACCTTCAATTTGGTACGAATGCCAATTAACCCTTCCGATTTCTAATGTGTATGGAGTATCACTGCCGGGAGCACCGGGCATCATTATAGGCTTTAATGATTCCATAGCTTGGGGGGTTACCAACGTTGCCCCAGATGTTGTAGATCTATATGCAATCACCTTTAAAGATTCTACTCGAAAAAACTATTGGCATGATAATCAATGGAAACCTGTAAAAGTCAGAATAGATACAATTTTGGTTCGCAACAAGCCACCGGTTTTAGATACAATTTATGAAACGCATCATGGCCCTATTTTGGCTAAAGATTCAGATATAAATCCAGTAGCCGGAAATATTCCAAATTGGCATGCTTTTAAGTGGATAGCGCACCAAGGTTCTAATGAAGTATTAACGTTTTACCGGTTAAACAATGCACATAATTACACAGATTACTTAGAGGCACTCAAATCTTATGCTTGCCCGGCACAAAACTTTGTCTATGCTGACCAGCACAATATAGCCTTGTGGAGCAACGGAAAATATGTGCTGCGCTGGAAAGAACAAGGAAAATATATCTCTGATGGGTCAAACCCTGCTTATGATTGGAACCAATATATTCCACAAAGCCATAATCCGCATACGCTTAATCCTGAAAGAGGCTTTTTAAGTTCTGCAAACCAATTTCCGGCTGGGCCGGATTATCCATACTACTTGGAATGGTCTTTTGAGTCTTTTGAACGGGGGATGCGCATCAACGACCGTTTGCGGGCTATGAACAACGTTACCCCAGATAGCTTCCGTAATTTACAAACAGATAACTTTAATTATCACGCAAAAACGGTTTTGCCAACATTACTAACCTATATGCGGGCAGAAAAAGATTTGCCCGAAGGGGCAAAATTGCTGTTAGATTCACTGAATAATTGGAACTATTTTAATCACGCAGCATCTATACCGACCACAATCTTTGCCCATTGGTGGAAACAGCTAACTATCAATATTTGGGACGATGAACTTGGCGCTGAAACCATGCGTTACCCTACCCGAGATAGAACTGCTCAGTTTATCCTAAATGATACATCTGCCAGATGGTTTGACAATGTGAATACTCCTCATAAAGAAGTTTGCAGTGAAATTATCAGGCTTAGTTTGATCCAGACCTATGATACCTTAGTCAGTAGATATGGAAAGCCCATTTCCAATACTTGGCGTTGGGCAAATTACAAGAGTACTGATATTTTGCATATTGCGCGGCTACCCGGCTTTGGTGAAATGAATTTAGAAGTAGGCGGCGGAGTCGGCATCGTTAATGCGATAACGGAACGCACCGGCCCCTCATGGAGAATGGTCGTTGCACTTGGCCCAACTATCAATGCTTTCGGCACTTACCCCGGCGGCCAATCCGGAAACCCCGGAAGCTATTATTATGACAACTTTATCCCAACATGGACACAGGGAAATCTCTCCCCATTATTCTTCTTGAAAAAGCCCACCGATAGCATTCAAAATCAAAAGCCTACGCTCGAAACATATAGCCCGTAAGGGTAATAAAATACCTGAGCGTGTTGCATAACCTCTAAATCTTTAAAAAAGCCCAAATTTTCTCCCGTTCAAAATAAATTTTGATTTTTTGGGGAGTTTTTTTACATTTTACGTCTTTTTTTGTGGGTGTGGGGTTTCATTTTTTATGTTTTTGCCCCTTTTTCGCCTCATTTTTACCAATTGGGCGTATTTTGGGCCTACAGGCTTAAAATAGCTGCATTTGAGGTGGTGCCGTTTTTGGTGTTAACATATTGTTTACTAATAGCTTAGGTAACCTATACAGGTTGTATGCAATTGCTTCCAGGGCGTGCTGGGCGTGGGTTTTGGCGATGCCCACATAGCGGGCGGTGCCGCCGCCGAACCAGCTTTTGGTGCCGGCAAAGGTGCGCTCTATTTTGTAGCGGTGTTTGCCGCAGAGTTGGTTGAATTTGAGTTGTAATTTTGTTAAGGGTTTGTTTTTCACTGCTTTATAACACACTCTATCTTTAAGTCCCTTCGCTTTGAGGTAGGTGGTATGGGCTTTGGATTTGTAGGCTTTGTCGGCATAGATGGCGACTTTTGGGGGAACTTGTGCCTTGGTTATCAATGTGTTAAAGTGGTTATGGTCATGGACGTTGGCGGGTGTGGTCTCCAGGGCAAGGACCAATCCGTTGCCGTCGGTAATAACGTGTTTTTTGTAGCCAAAGCGGGTTTCTTTGCCTTTTTTGAGCCAGCGGGCTTCGTCGTCCACGCCAGGTTGATTTACTTTAACAAGCTTTAATTCAGCCGTTTGTGTTTGTATAGCTTCTTCCGTTTGTTCGTTTTCTTTTCTGTCTTCGGCAATTTCGTAGGTGGGTTTTCCGGTGGGTTTGCGGGGGCTGTCGGTAATGGAGGCATCTATTATGCAGCCGGATTTTACCGTAATAGCATGTTTATCAAGCTGTTGGTTAAGTTCTTGCAACAGCAAGTCGTAGGCATTGCTTCCTGCCAGTTCGTTGCGGAAGCGGCACAGGGTGCTGTGGTCGGGTACTTCGTCTTCAAGACTCAGCCCAACGAAGGTCATCCAGCTTAAATCGGTGTTGGTCCTGTCTTCTATGTCTCTGTC
>JAIXKT010000003.1:13321-31363 GCA_026932145.1 Bacteroidia bacterium | reverse complement strand
CATCCAAAACAAATGTCGCTCAACGCAGCGCTTGACCTGATTTTGTCTAAGATACACCTGGGCTTTGCGCCGGCTGCGGCTCGCATCGCTCGCCGTTCCGGCTAACGTCGCCCAACAAAACACTGGGCAAAATCCTGCATTAAGTGCTGCGTTTGGAATCAGCCTTCTTCCATTGGGTATTTTATACCTAAGATGAAAAATGTTGGTAAAATTCCTGCTCTATTTGTTGTTTTTGATACAATGCTGCATAAGCACCCTTTTGAGCCAATAGTTTTTCAGGACTATCGTACTCTACAACCCTTCCTTGTTGGATAAAAATAATTTTTTCTGCGGAAACGGTTGAGGTTACTCGATGGCTAATCAACAAAACGGTGGGGTTGTAATCAGGTGTAAATTGTAGATTTTTTAAGATAGATTCTTCCGTTTGGGTATCTACGGCAGAAAGAGAATCATCTAAGATCAAAATAGGCGGCTTTCGGATATAGGCACGGGCAATTGAAATACGTTGTTTCTGGCCGCCGGAAAGTAAAACACCACGTTCTCCTACAACTGTCTGAAATTTATTTTGAAACTGCATAATATCTTCATAGATACCGGCAAAAGCAGCAGCCTGAATAACTTCTTTTTCCGTAGCATCCGGTTTTCCAAAGGCAATGTTGTTAAAAATGGTATCTGAAAACAAAAAGACATCCTGCGGTACTAATCCAATTAAATTACGTAGCTGTTGCTTTGTTAAGTTTTCAATGGGTACATTTCCAATATAAATTTTCCCTGAACTACAGTCTATTAGGCGGGGGATTAAAGCTGCAAGGGTGCTTTTTCCGCAGCCGGTTGCCCCCATGATTCCGATAAGGCTTCCTTGCTCAATTTTAAATGATATTGAATCCAAAGCTAATATTCCACTATCCTCGTAACGAAGGCTAACATCCTCAAAAACAATACTATAATCATTAACTAATGTTGTTTCTGTAGCTGGAAATATTTGTGTTGCGTTTAAAGCTAATACTTCGTCTATTCGTGCTTGGCTTGCAGCAGCCCGTTGAATCAAGCTGGTAACCCAGCCCAAAGAGGTTACCGGCCAAGTCAATAAATTAACATAGATAATAAATTCGGCAATATTTCCTAAGGTAAAAACACCGCGCACAACTTGATACCCCCCTAACCAAACAACAATCAAGGTAGATAGTCCAATCAATAACGTTATCACCGGATAAAACAAAGCATCTACTTTCGCTAAATGAATTCCTTTATTTTTATAGATAAAAGATTGATTATTAAAGTCATTTAGAATAGATTGTTCTTTTCTGTATGCTTTAATCAGCCGGATTCCGCTAAAAACTTCTTGGGTTAAAGTGCTTAGTCGAGCTAATTGTTTTTGATTTTCGTCACTTCTTTTGTGGATAGTGCTATGAACGATATAAATACTGAAACTCAACACCGGCATTGGCAGCAGCGCGTACCACGTTAGCTCAGGGTTTACATAAAACATGGTTGCAACCAAGCAGATAAACATAGTAAGAGCATTTAAGGCATACATAATGGCAGGGCCTGTAAACATCCGAACATTAGAAACATCCTCTGATATTCTGGCCATCAAATCTCCCGTTGAAATCTTACGCAAAACAGAAAGATTTAAACTTTGAAAATGATGAAACAAGTCATTTTTCTGGTCAAATTCTATTTTGCGGGATAATACAATGAGCGACTGACGCGTCCAAAACAAAAATATTCCGCGAATCAAGGCGAATAGAAACACCAAACCGGCAAAGTAAATCAGTTCTTGCGCAACTCCTTCCGAAGAATGATTGTGAATCTGGTCATATACAGAATCTAAGGCCGTACGAACTACTTGGGCTGGAAATATGGTAAATAAATTAGAGAGCGAAATGCAAATAAGCCCGCTCAGGAGCATCTTCCAGTATTTCTTAAAATAGGGAGCTAAACTGATTATTAACTGTTTCAAGAAATTAAGTACATCAATTATGTCTTGTAAGTTTCTTAAAATGCGAATTTATTTTAGGTTTACCTTCCATTCTATCACAGAATTTTCTCCTGAATAATTTAGAAAAATCACTTTAATAACGGCGTGTTTATTCGGCTTTATGAACGAAAAGTCCAAAGAAGCAGTAGTATCCGGATTTACCTTAGGTGCATCTTTGGAAGCTGTTATTTGTTTGATAAGCTGATTTTGGCTATTTTTTACAATATAGAATACATCTGAGTACGGTTTTAGGCCGGTTACTTTACAGACCAAAGAAGTTGTATCAGTAAGGTTTAAGTGCATTCCATATTTTATCGGGATATTTCCCAACATAAATACTGGCTGAATGACGGTATCTTGTGTGCAATAATCGCGGATATAATCTCCGGCTTCCAAGAAGCCCAGAGCTAAAGAAAACTTCCAATCTTCGCAGGCATCATCGAGGTTTCCCATTTGTGCTTTTGCACCCCCGCGATTCAAATACGTTTCTCCGTCTTCAGGGTTAAACTCTAATGCCTTATTAAAATCCTGAATAGCTGTTCCGTATTGGTCTAACTCATAAAAGCACATTCCTCTGTTGGAATAAGCATCGGCAAAAGTGCTGTCTAAACCAATAGCCTCTGAAAAATCGGTAATTGCTTCGTGAAAACGGCCTTGTTTGTATTTGATATAGCCGCAATAAAAGCAATATTCTACATATTGAGGAAGACGCTTTTTGGCTTGTTCTATATCGAACAAGGCTTTGTCATAGATTTCTTGTTCTAACCAAATTCGACCTCGATTATACCAGCAGAAATGGTCAGCAGAATCAGCGGAGATAGCTCTTGTAGCATAAAAAACAGCTTTGGTATAATCTTTTTGAGTCGCTAAAAACCAGCTTAGATGCTGGTTTGCAATTGGATGTAGAGAATCTATCTTGAGAACATGAAAAATATCATTGAATGCTGAGTCGGGTTGGCCACTTTCAAAAAAAGCCCATCCTCGCGCACAATAAGCTGAAATATAATTTGTATCTAATTTAATAGCTACCGTAAATATGCTGATAGCCTGCTGGAGGTTTCCGGCCTCATACTGCTGTAATCCAGCCTCATACAGGTTTTTAGATGTTTGGGCAATGGAAAACCCGCTCCCTAAACTTAAAACAGTGAGGAGCAAACAAACTATTCTGGATAGGCGGGTAATCAACTTAAACTATATCCGGTTAGGGTTCATAACCATAGCGTCTCCGGAGATTATGATTTTTCCCTCATTGTCAAGTACGGTAGTTTCTATTTTAGCGCGGTGCTTTTCTGCATTAACTTCTAACACTTTGAATACTGCTTCATAGGGCTGGTCTGTAAACATTGGAGCCATAAAGCGCATATTTTGAGACATATAGACAGTTCCCTCTCCAGGAAATAACATTCCAAATACTTTTGAAAAGACACTTGCACCTAAAAAGCCGTGTATAATAGGTTTTTTAAATACTGTTTTTGCAGCATACGCTGGGTCTAAGTGAATGGGGTTATTGTCCCCAGAAACGGCTGCAAACTTTTCTACATCTTGTTGGGTAAAAGAGAAAGTATGCCGGTATTCTTGATTTACAGTAATCATAAATAATGGATTCGGCTGCAAATTTAAAAAGAATAGTGGTATTTTTTAAATTCAAATGCGAGTTGTCTTTTAAAAGACAACTCGCATTTGAATTTAGTTTAGAATTTATAGTAAGATAAATCCGATGCCTTTTACTGAAGGCGGAAGTCGAAGGGTATTGTTACCCATGTTTGTACTGGCCGGTTAGCTTGAATAGCCGGAGTAAATTTTAAGCTGGATAAGTGCGGAACGACTGCTTCTGTCAAAATCTTATGTGGAGATTTAATCACAATATGTTTAACAACGGATCCGTCTTTTCCGACCAAAAGTCTAAGGATTACTTTTCCGGATATTCCGGCTTCTTTTGCCGTAGGCGGGTAGCCAATTGCCTTCTTGATGTCGTCCATATTTACGGGAGCGGCTTCTTTTTCTACTGCGATAAATTCATTTGGGTCTGGTTCTTTTTCTGTTTCTTTGATTTCGGATGGGGTGTTTCCTTTTCCGTCAACATCACCAAAATCAACAGGGGCATCGTTAGAGCCTTCTTGGGTTTCTAAGCCGGGGTTGGATTTTAGGATAGAATCTACCGAAGCTATGGTTTCTTCCGGTTTAGCTTTGTCATCAGCTACCGGTTCAGGAATCACAAACTTGATAGATGCTGCTTTGGGCGGCGGCGGCGGCTCTACTTCCGGTGGCTTTATCTGCTCTTCTTTTTTATCAATTGGAGGGGGTTCAGAAAGTTCCGCATACGAAATAGATTTTTTCTTTTGATCTAATAAATCTTCAGAACTTAGATATTCGGAAATCAGAGGCCAAAGCATCGCAAGCACCATGAGTGACAGTGCAATAGCAAAAGCCCGAGATACGTTTCTGGGGTAAAGCTGACGCAACACATAGGCTCCGTAGCTCTTATTACGAGATTGAAAGACAATCTCATCTAAATCAACTATTTGCGTACTCATAATCTAATAGGGGGTTAAGTGCCAAATTGCTCCTTATATTTTTTGATAAGTTCTTGTTCTTCTTTAGTAATATCCACCAATGCATATTTCTTCATACTGGTAATATTCATTTCATCAAGAATATCTACAACATTTTTATACTTAGCGGAATCGTCAATTTTGATTAGATAAATCGCATTATCCCTAAAGTTTTCCTGAACAAAGGCTTCTTTTTCTAACAAAACCTTCCGAATTCCATTTTTAGAGAAGTTTGTAGATTTGAGTTCCGGTTTTTCTGAAGGTTGGTAGTAATATATTCTGTCGTTATCTGCAAGTAGTAAAACCAACATTTTGGATTCTGCTACTTTTTCTCTCTTTATCTCATCTTGTTTTTCGTCCTTTATTTTTGGAGGCACAACTACTGGCATCGTTTGTGGGGTGCTTAGGGTTGTAGTTAAGATAAAGAAAGTCAGGAGTAAGAAAGCTAAGTCCACCATAGCCGTCAAGTCAATACGGCCGGATGTCCTTTTCTTTTTCTTTTTTCCTTTTTTCTTCCCCCCACCGGAGGTATCTACTTCTGCTGCCATATTATTTTAACGGAATAAGTAGGTATTTTGTTTTAAAGAATTTTAAAAAATTATTTGTTTGGGTTAGCTTCGTTTCCGGTAATTAAGTTAAACTTATTAACGTTTTTGTCTTGTAAAGTACCGATAACCTTTTTTATGGCTGGATAAGGTGTGTTTTTATCTCCTTTGATAGCGATACGTAGCTTTGGGTTAGAAAGTCTGGCCATCACTATCCATTCGGCTAATTCGTTATTAGTACTATCGGCAGGTATTCCGGGGAGCTGAACCCGTTCCTGTTCTTTAGAGGAAAGGCCGAGATATTGCTTTAAATTAGCAAAAGGAACACCATAATCACCGAGTATTGAGAAATTATGGATTTCTTCCGGTGTAAATTCTATTCCTTTACGTTCTGCTATTTTATGTGCGATAGATATTTTGGTGTTTTTACTATCTACGCCGAAGAAAATACGGCCGTCTGGTGCAACGGTGATAGTTAGAATATCAGTAGGTGGAAGTTTCGTATCTGATACAGACGTTGGGATTTCTACCTGAACGGCTTCGTTTGGGCGAAACTTCGTAGTAAGCATAAAGAACGTAATCAATAGGAACGCCAAGTCAACCATTGCAGTCATGTCAATGGTTGTGCTTTTGCGTGCCATTTTTGCCTTTGGCATATTATTCCTTGATTTTTAGGTTTAAAAATTAATATTTCGAGCCAAAAGTCTGGACGATGCTATAACCAGCCTCATCAATCCGATAGCTCATGGTATCAATACTGGAAGTAAAGTAGTTATAGGCGATTGTGGCAATAGTAGAGGTGGTAATCCCAATGGCGGTGTTAATAAGCGCTTCTGAAATACCATTTGCTAAAGCTACGGCATCCGGTGCGCCGGCAGTAGCCAATGCAGAGAAAGCTGCAATCATACCCAACACCGTTCCAATAAGTCCTATTAACGTACCGATAGAAACAATTGTAGCAATAATAGTAAGGTTTTTCTCTAACATAGGTAGCTCTAAGGCAGTAGCTTCTTCTAAGGATTTTTGGATAGCTAAGATTTTTTGTTCTTTATCCATAATCTGCTCTTTTGACATTTCTTTATACTTCCGTAGGGTTGCTTTTATAACATTACCGACAGAACCTTTTTGAGTATCACACTCAGCCATAGCTGCCTCTATATTATCTTGCTCTAAGTAGTTTTGGATTTTATGCACAAAAACGTCCATCGAGCCTTTTCCGGCAGCAGACAATAAGGTGATTATTCTCTCGATAGAGAATGTGATGAGCATCAAAAAAATCCCCATAGCTATGGGAACGATTTTACCGCCTTTATACATTAAACCGAGTACGTTACCTGCTTTTGGGTGGTTTGCCGGGTTACCTCCTTCAAAATTTTCAGGATTTCCCATAACAAACACATAAATCACAATACCTGCAACGAGTGCTAAAGCGATAATTGCCGGAGATGAATATGATTTCCAAGCACTTCCGCTATTCTTAATTTCAGTGTTTTCCATGAATTTTATCTATGTTGGTAAAAATTTGGTTACAACGTTATTTATTTTCCACAACCGGAAAGTACGTTTACTTTTCAATTGTTAGTGGGCGCAAATATACACGAATACAAATTCAAGCACACTAAATTGAAAATATTTTTAGGGCTTTCGCAGTAAATTTTTGTTGAAAAGTATCTGGCATTTGGATAAAAAACGCGAATACACGATTATTTTCGGGCACTCTAAGGTATGAGTTTAGGTGTTTGTTTAAATAGAATACCGTAATTTGCAAAAAACTGCGCAGAAATCTTTTTTACCTTAGAGTAGCAATATATTTGTAAGAAGCCCAAAAACATCCATAAAATTATTCACTTAACTGTAAAATAGCAATGTTAAAAGACACAAATTCTTTTTCAACTCGTTTTAAATATTTATCATTCGTAATAAAATTAGTAAAATATTTTTTCATAACGAATTTATTAGCAGCATTTTGTTTTATAGTGTTACTCTTTTTTTGCCGCCTTTGGATTTTGCATTGGCTGGGAGGCAACCTTATCGTTGAAACCAAGGACTTAAAGCCCTCTGATGCTATTATTGTGTTTTCAGGCAGCCCCTTAGACAGAGGAAATGAAGCAGCTAAGCTTTGGAAAAGGCATTTTTCTGAAACTATTATATGTACTGGTGAAAATATTCCAAACGACTTTAAAGTATTGGGAATCAACTTACAGGAATGTGAACTTACTCAATCACAGCTAATTCGACAGGGGGTTGATAGTTCTAAAATTCAATTAATACGAAAAGGAACCAGCACTTTTGAAGAAATTGACGCTATCCGAGAATATTGCCAAAATAAAAACCTAAAAAATATAATTTTGGTTTCCAGTAACTTCCACACTCGCCGAATTAATAAATACATAAGACCCAAGTTAGAAGATATTGGAGTAACGGTACAAATACACGGAGCTCCTGCCTCTAACTTTGAAGAAGAACTTTGGTGGACAAAAGAAGACGGAATGATTTTTGTAAACAACGAGTATATGAAGTTACTTTACTATTGGCTAAAATACTGAATATTCTGAATTAAATCCCTAAAAAACAAGCTAATACCAAAATATTTTAGTATGATGACAAATCATATTGTCTTATTTCTATACGAATCTTTTCGCTTCCATTAAGGTTGCTGTTGCTCTTTTTGAAGGATTAATGCCTCATAACCAATAGGCAGTGATATTTTTTTACTTTTCTAATGGTTTGTAATTAGTTTTTCAACAAAAGAATACCGATGCAATATGTTTTAAAAAATATCCATTAAAGATAAAATTGTTTTTATACACAAACAAATTAGTAATTTTGCGGTATAGAAAGTTAATCTTATGAGAAAATTATCTTATTCGAGGCAGCGATTTAGGAACACTTTGCTACAAGCACTTATAGTAAGTTGCTTGGCGATGACTTTCCCTGCCTACTCTCAGAGCTATGTTAATGAGAGTTTTTCCAGTGCATCTGGAAGCGCCCCGCCAACGGGTTGGTCAAATGTAGTGGGAAGTAATCCCGGAGCTGACCCAACTCAACTTTGGAGGTTTGATAACCCGGGAGCCAGAACATTTTCTGGTGCAAACTTCGATTCAAACTTCGCTATCCTCGATAGCGATAACTATGGTAGCAGCGGCACACAAGATGCTTATTTAGTAACTCCAACTTTTTCTACGACAGGTAATGCCGTAGTTAAGCTACGCTTTTCCGAATCATTTAGGTCATACTCAGGATCTTCTAGTGATATAGAAATAAGCACTAACGGCGGAGCAAATTGGACTAACATCCGAACACTAACTTCTTCTTTGGGCTACCCAGATCCGGCAGTGCAAACAGAGATAGATATTTCTACATTGGCAGCTAATCAAGCTACGGTTCAAGTAAGATTCCATTATGCCGGAAGCTGGGGCTATTGGTGGGCTATTGATAATATACAGATATTCACCCCCTCGGCTACGGATATAGCATTATCTGCACTTTTAGCGCCGGAAATGACCGGTTGTTATTCCGCTAATCAGAATATCGCGGTAAAACTTAAGAATGAAGGTTCTCAAAGTATCAATTTTGCCACAACGCCGGCTACCGTTACCGTAGCTGTTACCGGAGCCGGAACAGGAAACCCCTCCACTGTGATAAATACCGGTACATTGGGAATAGGAGATAGTACCATTGTCTTGGTAACATCTACCTTCAATATGTCTGCTCCCGGAATCTATGTATTTAAGTCATCTGTTTCAGTTTCTGGAGACTTAAATAAGGGAAACGATACTTTAGTAAAAAGCATAACCAAAACTCCATTAGCTACATTACCGGAAACTGTTGATTTTACGGGATTTACCGGATCAAATCTAACAACTGTATTCCCAAGATGGGTAGAGTCTTCTGGGCCGATTCCAACCCCTTCGGTAACTACTTCTAACTGGACTTCCAGAAACTTTGCAAACGATGCTGCAAGCCCTAATGGAAATTCATCTGTTATCAACTTGTATTCTACCAGCACACAAGCATGGATGGTTGGGCCACGTTTTATGGCAACTCCAAACACACAGTTGAAATTTGATTTAGCATTAACAACTTATTACTCAACAACTGCTGGTAATCTTGGCAGTGATGATACTGTAGCCGTAATGATTTCTACTGACTGCGGAACAACTTGGTCTGTATTAAGCCTCTATGATGCAAGCAGCTCTATTTCTAACACAGGCCAAACGGAAATGATAGATCTATCTCCCTTTGCTGGCCAGGAAGTAATAATCGGCTTCTATGCTTCAGAAGGTACTGTTGATGATACAGAAGATATGGATATTTTTATAGATAACATCAATATCGTCAATGTACTTGCTACAGATATAGGTGCTTCTTTGGTAATTCCTCCGGTTCAAAATGCTGGTGGCTGCTATGGCGCTACAGAAACAATTCAAGCAAAGGTTAAAAACTATGGCTTAAATCCGGTAGATTTTTCAGTAACTCCGGCACAAGTGGAAGTTGCTATGACTGGTGCAAATACTCAAACCTACAATGCCACCATTAGCACCGGCACATTAGCTCCTAATGCAGAAATCACCGTTACAGTAACAACTACTGCCAATATGAGCGCAAACGGTACATACAATTTCCGGGCGCGTACTATTTTCGCAGGAGATGCACAGGCTTCCAATGATACATCAACTGCCGTGCAACGTATTAATATACCAAATACTGCTTTACCCATGGCTGTGAATTTTACAGGTTACACCGGAAGTAATTTAGCTACTGTTTTCCCCGGCTGGTCAGAAGGCAATGGCTCTTTCCCAGCATTAACCAATAAAAATGATGCTTCTTGGTATAATGGTAACTTTGGCTATGTTCCTGCTTTACCCGCAAGTAACTGTTCCTACATCAATCTATACACTACGGGAAAAAGAGCATGGATTGTTTCTCCGAAGTTTCGTGCTACACCAGCAACCCAGTTGGAGTTTGACTTAGCTTTAACGCTATATGCTCAGACAGCAGCAGGCAATATGGGCAGCGATGATACCTTTATGGTGGCTATCTCTACGGATTGTGGGCAAACATTTACAAGCCTATCTTTATATGGAGCCGGTTCTACAATTAGCAATACCGGCCAAACAGAGATAGTTAACTTATCTGCTTTTGCAGGCCAAGATGTTATTATTGCTTTTTATGCAAGCGAAGGTACTGTTGATGACCCCGAAGATGTAAATCTTTATATTGATAACATCAACATCAGAGAGCTACTCTCGATTGATTTAGCAGCAGTAACTCGCGTTTCTCCGGTCAAAAAATCTTGCTACAGCAATGCAGAACCAGTTGTAGTTCGGGTTAGAAATACCGGCTCTCAGACAGCTGACTTTTCAGTTAATCCAGTTACGGTTACCACAACAGTTAATGGAGCTGCTACAACAACTTTAACCCAAACTGTAAATTCAGGTACTTTGGCTTCCAATGCTACCTTAGACGTGGTATTTTCCGGAACGCTTGATTTGTCTGCATTTGGAACTTATTATGTTCGTTCGTATATTTCCTGCACCGGTGATAATGTTCAGGGAAATGATTCATTGAGTAGAGATACTTTGAATCACATTGCGCCGGCACCACTACCACAAGTATTAAACTTTACCGGCTTTACGGGTTCTAATTTAGGCACTTTATATCCGGGTTGGTATAAGGCCTCCGGCTATCCGTTCCCAAACCCTGCTTCTGCCGGCTCATGGACAGCTACAAACTACACAAATCAAGCTACCCCTAACGGTACTGCTATCAGAATCAACTTATATTATACCGGAAAGCGCTCATGGTTTGTTTCCCCAAAATTTACAGCTACGGCAGCTACAGAACTTTCGTTTGATTTAGCCAAAACGGCTTACAATTCTACAAATTCTTCAAATATGGGTTCTGATGATAGCTTAGTTATCTTTGTTTCAACTGATTGTGGCTTGTCATATTCTCCATTACAAGTTTATGATGCCTCATCAACAATTAGTAACACAGGCCAAAATGAAAGTTTTAATTTATCCGCATTTGCCGGCCAGAACATTATTATTGGATTCTATGCCAGTGAAGGCGTAATAGATGATCCCGAAGATTATGATTTATTTATTGATAATATCAATATCAAAGAACTATCAGCAACTGACATTGGCGTAACAGATATTTTGGCACCAATTACCGGCTGTGGCCATACTACCAATGATACAGTAATGGTTACTGTTCGTAACTTTGGTACGCAACCGATAACTAACTTTACAGCTTCTTATATTTTTAATAACGGAACACCGGTATCCGAAAATGTAACTACACTGACAATTTTACCCGGCCAAAGTGCCAATTACTCTTTTACAACTACCGTAAACTTAGCTACAACCGGTACATACGGAATAAAGGCTTACGCTACTCTTACCGGTGATGTAAATGCAACTAATGATACTACTACGAGAAGTATTTTGGCTACTGGGACAGTATCTACTTTCCCTTATCTCCAAGACTTTGAAGGAACACTTACAGACTGGCTCGTTCAGCCGATTATTGGTGCCAATAATTGGAGCATTCGTACCGGTGGCTTAGTAAATCCAACCTTAGCAGCTCATTCAGGAACTAAGATAGCTTTCTGGAATAGCTACAGCTATGCTGCTGGAAACACCTCACGCCTATATGCGCCTTGCATGGACTTTTCCGGAATGACAAATCCAACTGTTCAGTTCTATATCAGCCAAGATGCACAGTATAGCACTTCCGCAGATAGAGTACGAATAATCGTAAGTTTGGACAAAGGTGTTACATGGACTACCGTAGATAGTGTTGCTCGCTACAATGCTGCTTTAACGAGTGCACAGTGGACGAAATATAGAGCTTGTTTATCATCAACAGCAAATCAGCCATCTGTTATGATTGCTATAGAAGCTGTTTCTGGAAATGGAAATAATATCGGTATGGATGATTTTCAGGTGTATGATTTTGTTACAGCACCGGGCGTTCCGTCTCTTGTAAACGATACTATTTGTTCCAGCTCAAATGCTGCTGCAATGGTTGCAAACACAAGTAATGAATACAATTACACATTAGTTGAAACCGGAACATTGGCACCCAAAAGCCCTGCTACGCTTGGAACAGGTTCTACTATCAACCTAACATCTATACAACTTACCAATAGTATTAATTTATCAATTCTTGTAACTGATACATTAACAGGTTGTTATGTAGTGCTGCCATTAGGTCAAGTTACTGTTAATCAAAATAACCTAAGTGGAACTATCGTGGCTCCGTCTTCTGCTTCACTAAACACACCCGTTCCGGTAGTCGTTATCAATGGTCCGATAGGAGCAAACTTTGAATGGAACTTTGGTGCTGACGCTATGCCCTCAGTAGCTACCGGAGAGGGACCTCATAACGTAGAATGGTCAACCATCGGAACCAAAACGATTACACTAACGATTACTCAAAATGGATGTACTCTTGTAATTAACTACTCAGTTACAGTAGGTACAACAGCAATATCTAACTCTCTTACTGCTAACAATGTTTCGATTTATCCAAACCCAAGTAATGGAAAACTCTTTGTAGAAATGGGCATTAAACCCGGCGAAAAAGTTTACTTAGAGATAACCGACTTATCTGGTAAAGTAATTTACAATCAGAACATTATATCAGATAAGCAAGTTGAATTAGATTTAACTCAAATTCCTACCGGTCTGTATCTCCTAAAATTACGCTATCAAGAAAGCCAGCTAACCCAAAAGTTGGTGATAGAATAAAACTCGTTTTAGGGAAGTTTTTTAAATAAGTTGGGCGAAGATTTTTCTTCGCCCAACTTATTTTTTTACCGATGAATTATCGTTTTATACCATTTACCAAAAAAGTAGATATTTCTCATAATTAACGTCCTAAAAAACAACTAACTTTGCACTCTTTAATTTTAAGCCTGATTGTATGATTTTTTTTCGTAGAATACTATTTTTAGGGCTACTCTTGGGGATACAGATAGCATTTGCCCAGCAGCCTTGGATGGAGCCGTTAAAAGGTAAGCCTACTCCTACCTTTTATGAAATACAGGATGCTTTTAATACTTATTGGAAAAACCGACCCATAGTTAAAGGAGCTGGATATAAGTCATTTAAGCGTTGGGAGTACTTTTGGAAATCTCGCGTAAATCCGGTAACAGGAGAATTTCCAGATATGTCTATCTACATACAAGAACTTCAAAAAATCCAGCAGCGCAATCAAGCAAATATGGCATTGGCTGCAACATGGACAGAGATGGGACCTAAGAAAGTATCAGGATCTCTCACCGGAATTGGGCGTGTAAACGTAGTTAAGATACATCCGACAAACACGAGTAAGATTTATGCCGGAACAGCTGGCGGCGGCTTGTGGATTTCTAACGACGCTGGCTCAACATGGGCAACCAGTACTGACCAACTTGGCTCAATAGGCATCAGCGATATTGTTTTTGATCCAACAAACTCAAATACAATGTATATGGCTACCGGAGATGCTGACGGACATCTGGGCGGAGGAAATAACGCCATCTATAGCGTTGGATTATTAAAATCCACAGACGGTGGAAATACATGGGCAGCTACAGGGTTTTCTTATACCTATCAAAATCAAAGAGTTATTTATAAAATTCATATTCATAAAACGAATAACCAAATTATTTTATTAGCAACAAATAACGGCTTATATAGGTCTTCTAACGGTGGTACATCTTTTTCTGCTCTCTATTCTTCAGGAATATTTACAGATATAAAAGATCACCCAACAACTCCCAACACCATATATACTACTGCTTATGGAAATGGAGTGTATGTTTCTACCAATGGAGGTACCTCTTTCACCCAAGCAACGGGCTTACCTTCCTCTGATGTTGGCAGAATTCAGTTAGCTACTACTGCCGCCGCTGCAAATAACGTTTATGCCATAATTGCAAAAAACTCAAATAGCGGATTATTAGGCGTTTATCGTTCTACCAATAGCGGCACATCATTTTCTACGATAACAACTTCCCCTAATCTATTAGCTAATGATGTTGCCGGCTCTGCGGCAGATGGGCAAGGCTTTTATGATTTAGCAATTACTGTGGATCCTACCAACGCAAATATTATTTACGTCGGCGGGGTAAATATCTGGAAAACGACAAACGGCGGGTCAAGTTGGACTTTGATAGCTCATTGGAGTGCAAGTGGCGGAAAGCCCTATGTTCATGCAGACCAACACTGCTTTGAATGGAATGGTACAACCCTCTACATCGGAAATGACGGAAGTATCTGGAAAACAACCAATGGCGGAACATCCTATACAGATTTAGGCCAGTCTTCTGCTACAGCCGGTATCGGATGTTTACAAATTTATCGTATTGGAAACTCCACAACTTCTAATAGCAGAGTTTTGGCCGGTGCACAAGATAACGGTACCAATTTATACAATAATGCAGCTTCCCCCCCATGGTCAGAAACAACCGGCGGAGACGGAATGGAATGCTTTTTTGATAGAACTACTGCAAACACCTATTACACATCTGTCTATAACGGATCAATTTACAGAACATCAGGAATGGGAACGGTAGATATTTCACCAAATGCTACCGGAGCGTGGGTAACTCCATTTGTACACGACCCTAACAATAACACCACAATCTATGGCGGATACCAAGATGTTTGGAAAACAACCAACAGTACCGCTACCTCACCAACTTGGGCTAAAATTTCTAATAACTTAACCGGCGGCGACGACATCTTAGCCTTAGCAGTCGCTCCTTCAAATTCCAGTGTGATTTATGCGGCTGAATCCAATGCCATATACAAAACAACCAATGGAGGGACAAGCTGGTCATCAGTAACTTCCGGATTGCCAGTTAGTTCAGCAATTATAAATTATATCGCTATTTCTAATACAGACCCCAATGTGGTGTTTGTTGTATTTGGCGGATTTTCTTCCGGAAACAAAGTATTCAAATCTACCAACGGCGGCTCTACTTGGACCAATTATTCAACCGGATTACTCAACGTACCTGTAAACTGTATCGTTTATCAAAATAGTTCTAATGATGCTGTATATGTTGGAACGGACTTTGGTGTTTATTATCGAGATAACTCCTTAAGTAGTTGGGTATCATACAATACCGGATTACCGAATGTTATTGTTGATGATTTAGAAATTCAGTATAGCGTTGGAAAACTTCGGGCTGGAACTTTTGGGCGCGGTTTATGGGAATCTGATTTGTATTCTACAAGTGGAACGCCTAGTGCTCAGTTTACGGTTTCTCCAACTTCCGGCTGTGCACCATTTACCATTACCCCTACAAACACCTCCACGAATGCAACTTCATACACTTGGACATTTTCTGGTGGAACCCCTCCCTCTTCAAATAGTGCTACTCCAACAGTTACGTATTATAATCCCGGTACCTATTCTATTACTTTAATTGCAACAGGATCTGGCGGTAGTGATACATTAACGCGTAGTAGTTACTTAGTCGTTAGTGCGAAGCCGTCTGTTTCGGCTACTGCTAATCCGGCAACGATTTCGTCAGGTGGTTCATCTAACCTAACGGCGACTGGTGCCTCCACTTATGTTTGGTCTCCTGCAACGGGATTAAGCTCTACGACTGGTGCCAATGTTACAGCAAGCCCAACATCCACAACTACTTACACAGTTATCGGTACTGCTGCAAATGGCTGTAAAGACACCACAACCGTTACCGTTACTGTTACCGGCGGCTCAACAAACTGCAGCAGACTGAGCAATTACACCAATGATGATACTCTGGCTATTTATACTGCAAATGGCGGCTATTTAGCGGGACATAACTCGTATCAAGATAAAGCCAAAGCGGATAAATTTACCTTAGCATCTTCCTATACTATTGGCAGTGTTACATTTGCGGTTGGCGTTGCTAAATCCAATACGCCGGCTTCAAAATATGTTACCTTAAAAATATGGGATGACGATGGAACCGGCGGCGTTCCCGGCACCGTTTTGTTTCAACAAAATGTAACTTATCAGACGTTAATGGCGGATGTTGCTGCAAACAGAGCGAGTATAGTGGTGTTACCCACTCCTTTAGCTGTTTCCGGAGCTATTTACGTTGGTTTAGAATTTACGTATGCCAGTGGGGATACGGTGGCTTTATTCACCAACCGAATTGGGAATACACCTGCTCCGGGTACCGGCTGGGAACAGCAAAGCAATGGTTCTTGGTATGCTTATTCAGACCCAAGTTCGTGGGGTTCTACGGTAAATATGTCGCACTATATTTTCTTAAATCCGGTATTTCCAGATGCTAACTTTACGGCTTCCGGAACAACGGTATGTGCTGCAAATTCCGTAACCTTTACCAATAGTTCTACTCAGGCAACCAGCTATTCATGGTCATTTCCGGGCGGAACTCCTGCAACCTCAACAGCAACGAACCCAACAGTAACCTATAACACAGCAGGAACTTATGCCGTTACGTTAATAGCTATTGGTGCTTGTGGTAATGATACATCAACTCAGACAAACTATATCACAGTAAGTGCGAAGCCGTCTGTTTCGGCTACTGCTAATCCGGCAACGATTTCATCAGGTGGTTCATCTAACCTAACGGCGACCGGTGCCTCCTCCTATGTTTGGTCTCCTGCAACGGGATTAAGCTCTACGACCGGTGCCAATGTTACAGCAAGCCCAACATCCACAACTACTTACACAGTTATCGGTACTGCTGCAAATGGCTGTAAAGACACCACAACCGTTACCGTTACTGTTACCGGCGGCTCAACAAACTGCAGCAGACTGAGCAATTACACCAATGATGATACTCTGGCTATTTATACTGCAAATGGCGGCTATTTAGCGGGACATAACTCGTATCAAGATAAAGCCAAAGCGGATAAATTTACCTTAGCATCTTCCTATACTATTGGCAGTGTTACATTTGCGGTTGGCGTTGCTAAATCCAATACGCCGGCTTCAAAATATGTTACCTTAAAAATATGGGATGACGATGGAACCGGCGGCGTTCCCGGCACCGTTTTGTTTCAACAAAATGTAACTTATCAGACGTTAATGGCGGATGTTGCTGCAAACAGAGCGAGTATAGTGGTGTTACCCACTCCTTTAGCTGTTTCCGGAGCTATTTACGTTGGTTTAGAATTTACGTATGCCAGTGGGGATACGGTGGCTTTATTCACCAACCGAATTGGGAATACACCTGCTCCGGGTACCGGCTGGGAACAGCAAAGCAATGGTTCTTGGTATGCTTATTCAGACCCAAGTTCGTGGGGTTCTACGGTAAATATGTCGCACTATATTTTCTTAAATCCGGTATTTCCAGATGCTAACTTTACGGCTTCCGGAACAACGGTATGTGCTGCAAATTCCGTAACCTTTACCAATAGTTCTACTCAGGCAACCAGCTATTCATGGTCATTTCCGGGCGGAACTCCTGCAACCTCAACAGCAACGAACCCAACAGTAACCTATAACACAGCAGGAACTTATGCCGTTACGTTAATAGCTATTGGTGCTTGTGGCAATGATACTTTAACCCGAACAAGTTATATTATAGTAAATTCAACGGCTACGCCGACTATTTCCGGTAACACTGCTCTATGTTCTGGTTCTACCTTGAGTTTAACGGCATCTTCGGGAACATCCGGTGCTACCTATAGCTGGACAGGTCCGAATGGCTTTACCGCAACTACCGCCAGTATATCAATACCGAATGTATCTACTTCAAATGCAGGCACTTACACCGTAGTAGCTATTGCAAACTCTTGTACGTCTGCTACTGCAACCAAAGCTGTTACGGTAAATTCAACGGCTACGCCGACTATTTCCGGTAACACTGCTCTATGTTCCGGTTCTACCTTGAGTTTAACAGCATCTTCGGGAACATCCGGTGCTACCTATAGCTGGACAGGCCCGAATGGCTTTACCGCAACTACCGCCAGTATATCAATACCGAATGTATCTACTT
>JAIXKT010000003.1:0-13221 GCA_026932145.1 Bacteroidia bacterium | reverse complement strand
CAAATGCAGGCACTTACACCGTAGTAGCTATTGCAAACTCTTGTACGTCTACTACTGCAACCAAAGCTGTTACGGTAAATTCAGCCCCTTCCGCTTCTTTTACAACCGTAGCCGATACATTCTACTTACCAAATGGAACGGTTAATTTTACCAATACATCTTCCGGAACAGGAAATAGTTATTCATGGGCATTCGGAAACGGTAATAGCTCTACCAATACAAACCCACAAACCGTTTATACCGCAGAAGGCAATTATACCGTTACACTCATTGCTACTAATAATGGCTGTTCAGATACCACTACTAAGGTAATTGTGGTGTTGCAAGCTACTGCACTGTGGGGGCACAATGAAATTAGTAATTTCTCTGTTTATCCAAATCCTGCAAACGAACAACTAAATATCATCTGGAATCAGCCGGAATCCGGACACGGTTTATTGACAATATACAATCTATCTGGACAATTAGTTTATCATCAAACTGTTAATGGAACTGCTGGTAAAAATAGTCTTGTAGTTAATTTAGAGCCGTTTGCCAGTGGTCTCTATGAAGTTAAATTACAGCAAAACGGAAAAACTCAAATGATTAAATTTAGGGTAATTAAGTAAGTAATCTGCCTAATCTGTATTTAAGAGAAAACTCCGGCTGGGTATCAGTCGGAGTTTTCTCTTAAATTGTAATTCAAGAAGTATGAAAATACTCTTCCAAATTCATTTTTTTGCAGGAATTTCTTAATAATTCTGCTTACTTTGGTTCGTTACTATTTTCTAAAATAGCGGCTAATTTACGGATGAAAATATCCGGTGCTTTGCAGGGGCGTTTACTTTCCTTGTTTACAAATACAAGAACCACCTTTGCTGTTGCTAATAAGGTACTTTCACGGTAAATTTTGTGGTCAAAAATCAGTTTTACCGAAGGTAGTTCTGCAATAGTGGTTTCAATGGTTAATAGGTCATCATAGGTAGCAGATTTTTTGTAATCTATTTGTAACGAAACTACAGGAAGTATTGTTACGTAGTTATCTTCTAATTCTCTGTAAGTTAGCCCGAGATTACGCACCCATTCTGTTCTGGCGACTTCTAAATAAATGGCGTAGTTCCCATAATAAACGACTCCCATTTGGTCTGTTTCGGCATATCGTACGCGGATTTGGGTAAATGTTTTCAGCATAGATTTATTCTTGTTCTCCTATTCCAAAAAGGACAGTAATTTCAAAGGTGATATTTCTTAATTTACTTCCGTCATAGGTTTGGTTATTTTGTGGATTTGGGTTTTTGATGACGTTGGTGAGGCCGAAGTTATAAAACACACCAAATCCGGTAGTGCCAAATCCGGTGGGCAGGTCAATAGAAAATCCTAAGGGGAGGTTGGCATAAAAAGTTGCTAATTTGAGACCTTTGGGGTCATCATCCCAAAAGCCATCTTGTTTTAATCTCCAGCCGGCAGTGTAGCCGGTTCTGGGATAAAACATTCGCCACAAACGAGGGCCAAACTTAAAATCAATTTCTAAGCTGGTAAGTGCTGTATTTTGATACTTTGAAAAGTCTTGTGCTACAAGGGGTAAATTAGCCTGCCCGCGTAAACCCTTGTAGCACCAATTTAAACCCAATTGCAGCCCACCAAAACGATTATACCACTGAAAATAAGGCCCTACACAAATATTAGAAAAACGATTATCAACTAAGGGATATTTTTCTGCCTGATAAAAATGATTAAAATTTGAAGCAAACCGAAACCCTAAGCCCGTTTGGGCAAACGCTTGATAGCTGCTGATAATCCAAAATACTATAAATACAGCTCGCTGCATATACTCTTTCTCGTCTGCAAGGTATTAAAAAAGATAATATCTCACAATGATTCATTTTTTTGCATTTTTGCAAACAATTTGTTAATGAATAGTGATATAACTACAACGAAGTTAGCTTTGAATAAACTATCATTTCGTTTTAAATGGATTAAAGATTTGTTGAACACAAAAAAGAACCGCTATAACGGTATTGAGTTTCTATCTTTTAAATTATTTTGTGCACTAATTGCTTATTTTAGCTATTTTTCTACTATGGCGCAGTCGTCCTATTATTATACTTTGGATTGGGGTTCTCCTAATGAGCATACATACTATATTTCTTTGAAGGCAAACAAAGAACTCGGTGCAGTAACTAATTTTAAAATTCCGGCTTGGAGGCCAGGCCGTTATATGTTGCAAAATTATGCAGCCAGTATTTCACATGTGTTTGCATTTGACGAGGCCGGAAATCCGCTGCCTTACCAAAAAACAGATAAAGATACTTGGAGTGTACAAAATCCTAAAAAGGGAGATTTTATCACTATTCAATATCGCTATTATGCAAATACCATTGATGCGGGTTCTTCGTATGTAGGGGCTTTTCAGGCATACTTTAACGGAAGTAATATTTTTATGTATGTAGAAAATCGTTATGAAGTCCCGTGTTCTCTTGAAATCAAACGGTTACCCGAAGATTGGAAGATAGCATCTGCACTTACCAAAACCGATAAGCGTAATATTTTGTTAGCATCTGATTATCATGATTTTATAGATGCTCCAACGGTTCTTTCTCCAACCCTGAAGCAAGTTAAGTTTCAGGTTCAGCAGACTACATTTTGGGTGCATTTTCAAGGAAAACATGGTCTAAAAGATAGTGATAATGAGATTATTACGCGGGATTTTACCAGAATTATCCAAGAACAGGCGGCTATTTTTGGTGGGCTACCGTTAAAGGAATATCATTTTATTTATCAATTATTACCTTGGCGGATTCGTCATGCGGTGGAGCATAAATATTGCGCTATGTTTGCTGTGCCGGAAGAGTCGGCGGCGAGCGGCGCGGCTTTACGGGATATTTACGGAATCACGAGCCATGAGTTTTGGCACTTATGGAACGTAAAGCGAATCCGCCCGGCAGCAATGTGGCCGTACCAATACCAACAAGAAGCCTATACCACACTCCACTGGTTTACCGAAGGAGTAACCGAATATTATACAGAACTTGCTCTACTGAGATCCGGATTTTATACCTTAGACCAGTATTTAGATGCCGTGTGTGGCGATATTAACTGGTTGGAAAACAGCCCTTCACAAGATGTAGTTTCTCCGGCAATGTCTTCTTTTGATACGTGGTTAGCTGCTTCTGCTTTCGGAAACCCGCAGTATAAAACATCTTTTTATACACTGGGTCATCGAGTTGGGCTTTTATTAGATTTATCTATTCAAGCACAAACGGCAGGAAAAAAAGGCTTAGATGACGTTTTTAAAACGTTATACCAAGATTATTATGAAAAAAACCTGGGCGTTCCGGAAGATGGAGTTCAAAAAGTTTGTGAAAAAATAACGGGTACTTCTTATGCTGCTTTTTTTGCAAATTATGTTCATGGTACTTTAAAAATTGACTACGATAAATTTTTATTACCCTTCGGCCTTAAAATGAAGACTGAATCTGATACAGAAGCGGGAGCTAAACGTTTAGGCTTAGAAAGAGTTGAAGTTTCACCGCGAGGCTGGTTGCTAAATACCGTTAAACTTGGTTCTGACGCTTTTATAGCCGGCTTAGCAGATAAAGATATAATCATAGACATTGAAGGGCAAAATTTAAGCACTCTTCAACCGGATATTTTTATTAATAAATTAAAAGTAGGGGACGAGATTTCGGTCAAAGTATTCAGCGAAAACCAAGTTAAGAGTTTTGTGATTAAGTTTACCGGAAAGTCTTTACCCAAACAATACCAAATTGTTCGTATTGATAATCCCAACAAAGAGCAGACCAATTTACTAAATGCTTGGATAAGCAGCAAGTCGAAGACAAATAAATGATAGACTGGCAGAGCTGGTTTGAGTGGCTTTGGGCATTCGGGAAGCCTCTGGACATTACGGGTGCTGGTTACTTAGTTTTTGTATCAGTAGCTTTTACAGGCTCTCTGTTGCTATCTCGCTTACGCAGCGCACATAGCGCGTGGGTATCCTTACTTAGCTTACTGCTATCTGCCAAAGTGTGCGGCATTTGGGCTTTATTATTGGTGGTTACAGCAACCTTAGATTACTTTATTGGGAGAGCACTATTTGACACAACCCGTAATTGGCAAAAGACAGCATTATTATTACTGTCTTTATCGGTAAACTTAGGGTTGTTAGTCTATTTTAAGTATAGCCGCTTCATAGCCGAATCTTTATCACCGTTTAATATTGTTTTTTCGGAAGATTTATTAAGCTGGATTGTTCCGTTAGGAATATCTTTTTACACATTTCGCTCTCTTTCCTATATTTTAGATTGCTATCAAGAGGTAATAGAAGAACCTGAAACGAATTATTGGCATTATTTAGCATTTGTTAGTTTTTTTCCTACGCTATATGCCGGACCTATTTCAAAAGCGAGGGAAACGCTTATTTACTTTAAAAAGCCATTAGAGCTGAATCATACCCAACACGCGCAGATTATTTGGTTGGTAATTTCTGGATTAGTTAAAAAGGTTGCGGTAGCAGATTATTTGGGGAGTAATTTTGTAGATAGGGTTTTTGATAGCCCTGGCCAATTTTCTGGTTTAGAATGTTTAATTGCAGCCGGTATGTATGGCATTCAATTATATGCTGATTTTTCTGGCTATACAGATATAATGCTGGCGGTAGGGTTGCTATTAGGTATAAAACTGCCGGATAACTTTAACGAACCCTATAAAGCAACGTCTTTGAGTGAGTTTTGGCGAAGATGGCACATTTCGATGTCTTCTTGGTTTAGTGATTATGTTTTTCAGCCCCTTGTATTCAGTTGGCGTAAATGGCCAAGAATTTGGGCAGTAGGCTTAGCTTCCCTTATTACATTTACGGCTTCCGGAATCTGGCACGGTTCAAGGTGGACATACCTCCTGTGGGGCTTCTTGCACGGAATAGGATTAGTGTACGAAGTTTCAACCCAAAAATATCGAAAAAAAATATTTTCATACCTACCAAAATGGCTGAATCGTTCACTAAGCCAAATATTACTCTACTGTTTTTTAGTGCTTAGCTTTATTTTATTCCGCTGCCAAAACCTTGAAACAAGTGTTACTTTCTTTAACTCTTTGATGTATCAGTTTCATTTTGAGTTACTTCAATCTTGGGTTTTTCAGTATCAAGCAGTTATTTGGGCCTGTTTATTGGGGATTATTCTCCACAGTACTCCAACTATTTGGAAGCAGAAGTTATTTCAGGGCTTTGAAAACCTGCCGTGGTATCTGTATCCGTTAATTTTTGTGATTACGGTTTTTTGTGTTTATCAAGTAAAAATGGCTGAGAGCCTGCCTTTTGTATATTTACAGTATTAAAAAAACAGCGTAGTTAGGTTTGCCCCAACTACGCTGCTGATTTTTCTGGATTATTATTAAGCGATAGTAACTGCTGTGTTTAGATACACATCTTGAACGGCATTAACGATTTCTATTCCTTCTTTTAATGGTTTTTGAAAGGCTTTTCTGCCCAGTATCAGTCCCATTCCTCCGGCACGTTTGTTTACGATAGCAGTAGTTACGGCTTCTGCCAAATCTGACGCTCCCGAAGCTGCACCACCGGAGTTGATTAAGCCGGCTCTGCCCATATAGCAGTTTGCAACTTGATAGCGACATAAGTCAATGGGGTGGTCTGTTGTTAAGGTATCATAAACCTTTTTATGTGTTTTGCCGAATTTAAGTGCATTAAAGCCGCCGTTGTTTTCGGGTAATTTTTGTTTGATGATGTCAGCTTTAATTGTTACACCAATGTGGTTGGCTTGGCCGGTAAGGTCAGCTGAAACATGATAATCTTTTTCGGGTGTTTTGAAGGCATTGTTTCGGGTATAGCACCATAAAATAGTAGCTAACCCTAAGCTATGTGCTTCCTCAAAAGCAGCAGCTACTTCTTGGATTTGCCGAGTAGATTCGTCCGAGCCAAAGTAAATAGTAGCTCCAACGGCAGCGGCTCCCATATTCCATGCGTCTTGAACAGAGCCAAACATAATCTGGTCAAACTTATTGGGATATGTAAGTAGCTCATTATGATTTATTTTTACAATAAAAGGAATCTTATGGGCATATTTTCGGGAGACCTGTGCCAAAACGCCAAAAGTAGAGGCCACTGCATTACAACCGGATTCTATGGCTAATTTAACAATATTTTCAGGGTCAAAATAGGCCGGATTCGGTGCAAATGATGCTCCAGCCGAGTGCTCTATTCCCTGATCTACGGGTAAAATTGATAAATACCCTGTTCCGGCTAAACGCCCGTAATTGTATAAAGACTGTAAATTCCGTAGCGTAGGATTATTCCTGTCAGAATCCTTCCAAATTCTATCTACAAAATCTGAACCCGGTAGATGAATCAAAGATTTATCTATGGCTTTTGTCTGATAATCCAATAAATACTTCGCCTGAGAATCTCCAAGTAGCTCTACAATTCGATTTAATGACATAGTTTAATAATTTTTCAAAACAGGCGCAAAGTTACGATATTTTTTTAGATTAATTTTCATTAAACTTAGCTATAATGAATGCAATTTTGATGGTTTACAAATGAACTTTAACACATAAGTATCAGAATATAGTTGCATTAATATAAGCTATTTTTACCTTTGTGGTGTGATGTTTAGCCATTGGGTAAGGGGAGTTATTTTAGGGCTTAGTTTATTCCTAAACTTTAAGTCTTTAGGCCAAAATGAGCTAACTTGGGCTAATGCTTTAGCGCAGAAAAAAGGAAGTATCAACCTAATTCATTCAGATTATTATCCATACACATATAGGCAGCATTTCAATAGTACTTGGATAGGCATAGACCAAGAAATTCTGCAAGAATTTCAGAAATTCTGCATCAAAAAATATGGAGTTTATCTGACAATCAATCAAATCTATCAACCCAATTTTTCCCAGATACTTCCTTCTTTAAAGAATGAACATCCCAATACTATCGCAATTGGCTCACTTTCTATCACAGAAGAACGAAAGAAACAGGTGGATTTCACAATCCCATATATGCCTGATGTGGATTTTCTGGTAACAGGTAGAAATATTCCCATCGCAAATTCTCAAACTACTTTATTAAACCTATTAAGCGGAAAAATAGCTCTACTTATAAAGGGAACAACCCTTGAAGAAGGCATCAGAAACTTAACCGCTAACTATGCACTTGCAGTTCAGTATAAAGATTGTGAAAATATCAAATCCCTTACTCGAGAGATTCTGAATAACCCTGATGGATTTTGCTATATGGAGTTTTCTCGTTATCTAAATCTTATCCGTGAGGGGAAAATCCTGAACCGGCAAGATTTCTTTATGCTAAAAAGAGAGGGTTATGCTTTTGCTTTGCCCAAAAGTAGCGATTGGAAAATCCCGCTAAATGAATTTATAGCAGATTCTTCATATACAAATACTTTAAATAGTATTATAACTAAATACTTAGGGAGCAATATTGCTAAGATTATCCTAAAAACTTATGATAATGATTCTTCGTTGCTCAATAAACAATATGATATTTTATTGGCCGAAAAAAATATCCAACGGCTGCAATTAGTAGAGCAGGAATTAGCCCTGCATAAAGGAATGGCTACCCGTTCTTATTTGATCTCATCAATCGTTATCGGAATTGTATTTCTGATAGGGCTTATCTACCGAAACCGGTATGTCAGTAAAAATAAAGCAGAACTACTTAAAAAAAACCAGGAAATTATCTTTGCTAAAAATGAATTAGAGCAAAAAAAGCATGAAACAGAAACCCAAAGAGACCAATTGGCTAATGCCTTAGAAACAGTAACTGTTTTGAGCAATATTGGCCGCCAGTTAATCAGCCAACGCTCCATAGAACCAATATTAATATCTGTTTATCAGCATGTTAATAAAATGATTCCGGCACAAGAATTTACCATTGGCCTGATTGAACAGAACCACAGGCAGCTTCAAATACCCTTTTGTGTTATGAATGGTCAAAGAATGCAAATTTCCCCAATTACCTTAGACCAAGATAACCGACTGAGTGTCATTTGCTATAAACAAAAACGTGATTTCTTGATGGGAAACGTTTCGCAAGAAATTCACCAATACATATCCAATAAGGAATCCTATAAGCAAGGAGACTTATTTAACTCCCTGCTGTGTATTCCGCTACTTGCCGGAACCGAACCCATTGGATTCCTGAGTGTTCAGTCTGATTTATTATATGCTTATACTGAGTTTCATCTCAATATATTAAAAAACCTATCGCTCTATATCGTTACTGCCTTGGGTAATGCAGAGGCTTTCGCTGAAATTATGGCACAGAAACAGTTTCTGCAAGAAGAAAAAAAACAACGAGAAAAAATGCTCCAAAAGTTAGAGTCCGCTTATGAAGAAATTACCCGCGTCAATTCTTTATTAGAAAATGATAATTTGAGAAAAACCACTGAACTTTTGGATGCTCAAAAAGTTCAAATGGCAATGCTCCCTGAAAAAACACCTGATTCTAAGTATTTTGACGTTGCCTATAACATGACCCCTGCTACAGAAGTAGGGGGAGATTATTTTGACTATAAGCAATTTAACGAGGAAAAATTGTTAGTAGCCATTGGAGATGCAACCGGGCACGGCTACCGTGCCGGAATCATAGTCGCAACAGCCAAAAGCTATTTCCAGTCTTTACCAGCCAATATTTCATTAACAGATGCCTTGGCTACTATTTCAGCCGGTATCAGAAGCCTAAACATCCGCTCTATCTTTATGGGAATGCACTTAATTCGGATAGAAAAAGATTCTTTTGAAATAGCAACAGCCGGAATGCCCTCAATCCTTCACTTTCAAGCTAAAAATAATAAGTGGACACAAATCATCCAAAAAGGAATGTTTTTGGGTACAAATTTTCCAGAAGACTTCCAAGTTGCCAAGATACCCTTTGAAACCAATGACATTCTGATAATACTTTCTGACGGACTTATAGAAATGTTCAATGAAAATAAGGAACAACCTGATTATGAAGATATAATAAATTATTGTTCTTATTTATCAACCAAAAATAGCGAAACAATTCTTTATGGGCTACAAAGATATGCCCAAACGTGGATGGAGAATACGATACAGCAGGATGATATTACTTTAGCAGTTATTAAAAAAGTAATACCAGAATGAGTTTTGAGTTGGGGTCAGAATTGTGGTGGCTGCTATTTTTAGCCGTCTTTATAGGTAATTTTGTTGAAGCAGTTGCCGGATTTGGGAGCGTTTTAATTGCATTAGTCATAGCATTATTAGTAACTTCAGATATTAATCTTGCCTTAGCTTGGCTTGTTCCGCTAAATATGGGGCTCAGTATTTTGATTTTGCTACAGAACTATAAAGACGTGGCACTACGCTATTTATTTATCCAGCTAATACCGCTGTTATTTTTGGGCTTTTTAGGAGGAAGCTATCTAAGTTCTGCATTACCCTCAGCAATACTAAAAAAAATATTTGGTCTATTAATCATTGCTTTAAGCCTTCGTTCATTGATGCAAAGCATTGAAAATAATTCACTTACAAAAAGTATTCGTTATTTTTGGCTAATATTAGGTGGTATCGTTCATGGATTGTTTTCTACCGGAGGCCCAATGGTAGTTTTTGTTGTTAGTCAAACAAATTTTAATAAAAAACAATTTCGGGCAACTTTAGCTGCGCTTTGGGTCATTCTTAATTCCTTAATGGTTTTTCGATTAACTTATTTTAATGACCTGAATATGAGTACTTTGAAAACATCTCTAAGTCTATTACCTGCATTATTATGCAGTGTTTTAGCCGGAAGCTACTTGTTTCATAAAATATCAGAGAAATCTTTTCGGCGTGTAATATATTTGTTATTGCTTTTTGCCGGAATTATGTTTTTAATTCGATAAAAGAGTAGCAAAAGCTACTTCTCTCAAAATCATTTAAGTCAAGGGAAATTGATATATCGAGTAAAAGAGATCAGATTAACTTTCTGCCTAAATCAAAAAAGCACCTCTTTTGAAGGTGCCTTTTTGATTAGAAGTTCTAATAATTATTGAACTACAACTTTTATATTTTGAGGAGTGCTACCAGCCTGAATTTCAATGAAATATATACCGGCAGGTTGTTCCAAATTCATTTCAACGGTATTATTTCCGAGGTTAGCTTGCCCATTCAATGTACGAACAGTTCTACCTAAATTATCGCGTACCTGAATAGTATAGTTTTCAGAAGAAGCTTGGAAATTCAAGACAACGGCGTTAGATGTTGGGTTAGGATACACTGTAGCGGCAGGAATATTCAATGTTTTTGGGCTATTAGTTGTAAATATAATTGCAGATGCAAAGTTTGTTAGGGGATAACCGCTACATTTTGCACGTACTCTCCATTGATAAGAAGTAGCTATTGATAGGCCGCCTAAGCTGTAACTATTGGTGGCAGAATAAGCATAGCTCCATGTGGGATTCCCTACCATACGGTAGGCAATATAGAAAGTATCTGCTCCCGGATGATTCCAGTTGAGAGTTGCGCCAGTTTGGGTGATCCCTGTGTTATTCAGAGAATAGGGCATACGACAACCGGCATTAGTTGTAAAGAACTCAGCGTTAGTGTAGTTATACATAACGTCATCACAAGAGGTGCGTACTCTCCATTGATAAGTTATCCCCGGCTGAAGGTCAGCAATGGTATGAGAAACATTAAGGCTATTGCTGGGATTATACATTAAACGGATTGTCCAAGGATTGGTACCAACTTCACGATACATTACAGCAAAAGTATCTGAGGGAATAACTGTTGTCCAACTTAAAACGGCTGTATCAGATCCTATAGAACTTGCTACTAAATGATTAGGAACAGGGCAGGAAGCGTTAAAAACTCTAACCATATCTAAGCCTAAGTTGCTACCATTTTTGCTTACGGCTAAAAATCCAAGTCTAACATTAGAAACTCCGGCATAATCATCTAAGCCAGCACCATTTAAAGACCAAACTGCAGATCCGGCTTTTACACGAGTTACGGCGCGAACGGTATCGGAAAATGGGCCATTATTGACAGATACTACAACGAATAAATCCTCATTGCGTGTCGGGAATCCGGCATCTTGGCTGTAGCTAAATTCAAGAACGGGGTTAGTTAAACTAGAAAAGTCTAAAACTGGAGAAATTAACATTTCTGCATCTCCGCTAGTTGTTCCACGGGAATTAAAACGTGCTATTGTATTGCCATAAGTGGGTGCTAAGGTAGGGCTAATTAAAGATGCATTAAATGTCCAATTAGTGGAGGTACCAACAACATCATTTGTAGCCCAGCAAGAATTATTGGAAGAAAAATCATGTACCCAAGGGAAAATATTTACACTACAACTTGCAGTTGTGAACGTTGAAGCATTTGAATAATACTCCTCTCCTTTGTAAGTGGTAATATTCCACTCATACTGAGTGCTCATCTGAAGGCCGGTAGCATTAAAATTAGATGCGTTTCCAGCTATATTTTGGCTATTCCATGCACCTCCACCAACTTTACGCCAGCGAATCACTTGGCTATCCGGCACTACATAGGTCGGTTGACTCATATTGTGGTGTGCCCAAGATAAAACAGCCGAAGTCTGGGCTATGCTATTAGCAGTTAAGGATATAGGTTTAGGGCACTGTAGAGGCATTACTGCAGTATTGTATTCACGAATATTATCTAAAACAATAGCATAATCCTTAGCTCCTGAGTTATTTCCATATACTTTAAACGTTGAAATATCTTTTCCGGCAAAGGCAGGATGTGTACGAACCACCTCATTATCTACCAAAACGCCATTAACCCAAATATCATAACGGCCTGCTCCAACAGAACTACCGCCACCATTGTAAGGGTAGGTACCTTCACTATTATTGCAAACAAAGGTTATTCGGTAAGGCGTATTTGGGCTCATCGTAATTCCGGAAGATTTCCAACTTTGAGCAGAACGAAGGCTAACGGTTATGACCCCTTCAACAGAACTATATCGAATGCCTGCAAATGTTTCTGATCCGCTAAATGGGCCATTATAGCCCGGTAAGAATGAAGTACCGGTTCCGATAAAGGTGTACCAATCTCCGGTTCCATTGTTAAATAAAACATCATACTCTAATGTGAATAAAGTCCCCGGGCTATTAACGTATGTTCCGGTGATACTATTGATGGTTGAATTTACACCCGGGATTCCACGTAATTCCGTATAGTGCCCTAAAGAGGTATTTCCGGGACTTTTAAGTGTCCAAGAACCGCCACCGCCACCAACAAAAACATCAGCTAAACCGGTATTACCCGTTGTAGCAGTTGTGTTATCCGGCTGCTTGCCGAAACTAAACGTAGTCTGTGCCAAAACTCCGGTCGAACCCGACACGAGCAAAAAGGCAATAAAAAAAGAAATGTACTTTGAGAGTTTCATAATCTGAATTATAAAATACTTTGTTCTGCGCAAAAATAGTATTTTTTTTGATATAAAATAAAGTGAAGTGATTAAGTATATTATTCTCTTAAAACCCAAAATATAAAAAAGAGTTCCCTTCAGACTTTTATACAAACTATATTTAGCTTATTTTCAATGAAATAATAATTTAGAAAATAGTTAGGCTAATTTTGAATAGTAGATAAAAAATTTTAGGAAAATAGCAATGCTATAATTGTAGATAGGAAAAATTCTAAAAACGAAACGGGTATTACTAAAGGTGTGGACATTCTGCGCGGAACTTCAATCGAAGAGCAAAACTACGCCGCAAGCGTAATGTTGTTCAACGCAACCGCGTATTGGCGGATATTTAGCACAAAAGTTCAATCGAAGAACTGCGCTATGTCCACTCCTAAAAAAGGTTACACTTTTGGGCTAATAATCCTGATACAAGGGTACACATTTTTTAATCCTGAATACCATTTACAGTTATTTTACAGGGATGAATTGAAAAAAAGCTCTGCTGAGGAGCATCTCGCTAAGAATAATCCGGTCAAATAGCGTAATAATTCGTTGTAATGTATGTAACTGTTATAGCGGATTTCGTTACATTATGCATTCTAAACATAGCATCTCTGCCTATTTGAAAATGATGTACCTGTAAAAAAGATTGTATCTCGTGCAATAATTTTCTTGTTCCCAATCGCTTTTGCTGTTTTCGATAACACAATACTTCCTCAACAATCATATCGGCTTGGTATGTTTTTTGTTGAATAAATTTGATGCCTTGATAGTATAATGCCTACTATAACTAATACGATAATGATATTTTAATTAGACCAAAATGTATCTATATTCATATA
>JAIXKT010000002.1:22324-24945 GCA_026932145.1 Bacteroidia bacterium | reverse complement strand
TTTTCTGGTTGGACGGCTTCGCCGTCCCCGCCCAGCGCAGGTAACGCAAGCCGTTAGCCTGCTTCGCCAATAATAATCATGTCAATAAAAAACTCTCGTGTTCTCGTCGTTATAATTGTGATTTTAAGCATAGCCCTGGTCTTTGCACTTGGCAGTTCATTCAAGCCTTCAAAGCCTGAAACCTTGGCAATGTTGTTTTCGTTTCCAGATGGCGCGACTTGTGAACAACCTTGTTTGCTAGGTATTCAGCCCGATGTTACAACTCCAAATCAGGCGATTGATTTAATGAAGATACATCCTTATACAAAAGATAACGAAATTCGTAAAACTCAGTATAGTGGTCAAGATTATTTAAATGTAGGATTAGGTCAAAGTAATGCTTTACAAATAAAAGTAGATTATGAACTTAACAAGGTTTTAGAAGTGGCTTTGGAAAGCGGGGACAATAATGACATTGAAATTAACGGGGTTGCAATAAATTGGAGCGATATTCTCTCAGATTTAGGCTCACCCAAAGCAATCACAGCGTCGGCAGGAGATGGTGGCTTTGTTAGCCTTGCCGTTGGTCTTTATAGTGAAGGCTGGTGCGTACATGCTCGACCCGAAAATGCTGACGACCATCCGCCAGCCATTCCTTTAGATGAAAAAGTGATGAGAATTGAAATTAATTGCTTCTTCTTGGAAAATTTAGAAGATTTCAGGTAAGATAAACAAATTCTAAAGGCAGAGTCTCTTCTAAAACCAAACGCAGGCTAACAAAGCGTGCAGCGGACGGCGGGGATTCGGTGCGGTTTATGAGCATTTTTCACGCTGAAAGTTTTTTCTGCCCTCTGGACTCTTCTACTCCCGCCCCCCGTCCGCCGCTAACGCAAGCCGTTGGTTGCTGTCTTGCATAATGAAGTATTAAAAGCAACTCAAAGACAGTGGCTAACGGAAAATGTTGGTCATGGGAAGTTTATATTTTGGCGACAATCTCAACATTTTGCGCGAATACATAAAAGATGAAAGCATAAACTTGGTTTATCTCGACCCGCCGTTCAATAGCAAGCGAGATTACAACGTTTATCTAAAAACGCCAAAAGGACATGAGTCCGACGCTCAAATAACCGCCTTTGATGATACTTGGCATTGGGGCGAACAAGCCGAACGTGAGTTTTCAGAACTTTTACATCAGCAAAATACAGATGTCGCTGAAATGATTCGTTCCTTGCGCCGCTTTTTGAAAGAAAGCGATTTAATGGCGTATCTCACGATGATGGCTAATCGTTTAGTTGAACTTCACCGAGTTTTGAAATTAGACGGAAGTTTATATTTACATTGCGACCCGACAGCCAGCCATTATTTGAAAATCGTTTTAGATACCGTGTTCGGCGCAGAGAATTTCAAAAGTGAAATTATTTGGAAAAGGTCAGCCGCTCATGGCGGCGCAGTAAGTTATAACGATATTCACGATGTAATTTTGTATTATTCAAAGTCTGAAAAGCCTATTTGGAATTCTCCTCGTGCGCCGTTTGATGAAAGTTATATTGAAAGTCATTATTCAAACGTAGATGAAAACGGAAAACGCTATCAACTCGTTTCAGCACATGGCGCAGGCGAAGGCGTGCCAAGAAAATTTGGAGATAAAGTAATTCCACCGCCTGCTGGACGGCATTGGATGTCCCAAGAACATATAGATAAAATGATGGCAGAAGGCAAGGTAGTTTTCACAAAAAGCGGTATGCCACGATACAAAAGGTTTTTGGATGAAACAGATGGAGTTCCATTAGGCACAGTTTGGGATGATATTTTTCCAATAAATTCACAAGCCGCCGAAAGACTTGGTTATCCAACACAAAAACCGCTTGCGCTTTTGGAACGTATACTTAAAGCATCAAGTAATAAAGGCGATGTAGTTTTAGATCCGTTTTGCGGATGTGGTACGGCAGTTCATTCCGCACAAATTCTTGAACGTGATTGGATTGGAATTGATATAACTCATTTGGCAATCAGTTTAATTGAAAAGCGCATGAAAGACGCTTTTCCCGAAATTCAATTTGATGTTCACGGAACGCCAGCAGATTTTGAAGGAGCAAAAGAATTAGCCGAGCGAGATAAATACCAATTCCAGTGGTGGGCTTGTTCTTTAATCAACGCCCAGCCATTTCAAGGAAAGAAAAAAGGTTCGGACGGCGGCATTGATGGATTAATTTTCTTTCAAGATGATAATTCTGGCGCAAAGAAAATTGTCGTTTCTGTAAAAGGCGGTAACAATGTTGGCGTTTCGATGGTGAAAGATTTGATTGCCACCGTTGAAAATGAGAAGGCAGAAATTGGTTTATTTGTTACGCTCGCCGAGCCTACAAAGCCAATGCTTGTACAAGCCGCAACCGCTGGTTTTTATCAATCGCCGCACATGGGCGAGTTTCCAAAAATTCAGATTTTGACGATTGCCGAGTTATTCTCTGGCAAAAAGCCGCTATATCCTGATTTATCTCGTGGCGGTTTGAATTTCAAAAAGGCGAAAGTCGAAAAGAGAAAGACCGAGCAAAAGAAGTTGTTGTAAAATCAAGAGCGCAACCAACACAGCGTGCACCTGACGCTGGGGATTCTGCGCACATCCCAAGCAGTTTTCACGCCTT
>JAIXKT010000002.1:17259-18273 GCA_026932145.1 Bacteroidia bacterium | reverse complement strand
CAGTTTCCTACGCCTTGTCCTTTTTCTGGTTGGACGGCTTCGCCGTCCCCGCCCCAGCGCAGGTAACGCAAACCGTTGGTACGCCCCTTGCAAAACGAGAGTCAAAATAATTCATGTCAAAACGTGGTGAAGTCCTTGTAGCGATAATCAATAAGAAATTGGATTTTGCCATTTTGCGTGAGCAACTTTGGTATAGAATTCCTGTAAGCAGTGTCAAAAAGTGGTTGAAAGAAAAATGGCATCCGAAATGGTTAGCATTTTATCAAACAAGTGCTATTGGCGCAGAAAAACATGCCATAAATTATTTTGCGGAAGTTGTCGAAATTCGGAGAGTACGTCGCTGGCAATTATTTCCCGATGAGCCACAAGACGAAAAGAGCAATAAATATTATTACCAAATTTTTGTGAAGCCAATTCAAAGATTGCCAAAGCCAATTTATAGCCGTAGATATCGCAGGATTATCTTCATCCCAACAACATGGGAAAAATTTACAAACGCAGTTGAAATAAATGACCTTTACGATGAAAGTTCGCTTGAAGATAAGTTATGGGCAGAATTCAAGCGATACAATATTCCAGCCGAAAGGCAAGATTTTGTAATTGCAAAAGGAAATGACTACGCTTTGGACTTTGCAATATACTGCGCTAAAGGCAATATTGATGTTGAAACAGATGGCGATTTCTGGCACGCAAACCCAGAAAAAGCAGAGCAAGACAATTTGCGTGATAATGATTTAAAAGTAGAAGGTTGGCAAGTTTTACGTTTCAATACAAAGCAAATTCAAGAACAAGCCGCTGATTATTGTGTTTCAACGGTTGCTAAAACGATCAATAATCTTGGTGGAATTGATGAAGGCAAAGTCATTCCACGAAAGATAAATCTTGATAGTGGTTCTTATCAGCCTTCATTGTTTGATGGTCTGAAAAAGGTAGGCGAGTCTTAAGGTCAAAAGCGTACCAACAAAGCGTGCACCTGACGCTGGGGACTCGGCGCACATCCCAAGCAGTTTCCTA
>JAIXKT010000002.1:12115-13573 GCA_026932145.1 Bacteroidia bacterium | reverse complement strand
CCGTTAGTGCGCCTCTTGTAAACATAGGTTGTTAGTCGTTTCCAAAAATAAAGTTTTATGCAAACAGAATTTAAGTCTCCAAAATTAAGTTTTTCTTTATCAGAAATTCAGGTCTCTAAAAACAAAAGTTTTTTCGCAAGCGTAATTTCCAAAGTCATGTCGGTTTCAAATTTTGGTCAGGTTTCCAAAATAAGTTCGTGGTTTTCAATTAAGTTTCGGTAAGTCAGCAGTTTTATTCGGCAAAGTTCGTTTTTCATGGCTTAAATTCTTTTCTGTAAAATCAGGTTTCCAAAATTTTCTGTATTTTTTCAGCAAATATTTTGACAAGTTTTATTTGGGTTCTTGGGCTGTGTTCGTTTCTTCTGGCAAAATTTATTTTTGGCAAAGTCAGTTTCTCGGCAAAAGTTTTAGCAAGTTCTCGGCTTTCAGGTTATTTCAATTCAGCGTTAGTTTCGTTGGTGGTTGTCGAGCCTGCCGAGACATAAAGTCGGGATTGTAAAAAATTGGCGTGCGTGTAAAATCAAGTCTATGAAAGGCGGCGTTCTGTTTTTAGGCTATATCCGTTCCGCAACATCGAGCGCACTAACAAAGCGTGCAGCGGACGGCGGGGATTCGGCGGCTTCGAGAGACATTTTTCACGCTTTGAGTTTTTTCTCCTCTTTGGACTCTCCTACTCCCGCCCCCCGTCCGCCGCTAACGCAAACCGTTAGGCGCTGGAAACTAATGGTCAAAAAACAAAAAATAGTAGTCATAGGCTCGTCAGGTCACGCTAAAGTAGCAATAGATGTTATTGAAAAAGAAGGTAAGTTTTCAATCGTCGGATTAATTGATTCTTTCAAGAAAGCAGGGCAAGAGGTTTTTAATTATCAGATTCTCGGCACAGAAGAAGATCTACCAATACTTTCAAAGAAATATAATTTATTCGGCAGTTTTATCGCCATCGGAGACAACTGGCAACGCCATCTAATGGCAAAAAAGATAGAAAAAATATCCCCCACGCTTAACTTTGTAAGCACCTTTCATCCATCAGTTCAACTCGCTAGAGGCGCAATCATTGGCAAGGGTACAATAGCCACAGCAGAATCAGTTGTAAATAGCGACTGTGAAATCGGAACTTTTTGTATCATCAATACAAAAGCTTCCCTTGACCATGATTGTATTATGGGTAATTTCTCAAGTCTCGCTCCTAACGCAACAACTGGAGGAAATGTGAAGATAGACGCATTTAGTTCTATATCGCTTGGGGCTAATATTATTCACAACCGGAATATAGGCAAGCATACAGTAATTGGCGCGGGATCTGTCGTATTAAATGATATACCAGACTATTGCGTTGCATATGGCACTCCCGCTAAAGTTATCCGCACAAGACAAGAAGGAGATAAATATCTATAAATTTAAACAACGCGCCTAACACAGCGTGCACCTGACGCTGGGGACTCGGCGCACATCCCAAGC
>JAIXKT010000002.1:6925-11916 GCA_026932145.1 Bacteroidia bacterium | reverse complement strand
GCAAAAGTAGTTTTCTAAGTTCTCGTTTCTCGAAAATCAGTTCATGCTTTTTGTTTCATAAGTTCTTTGTCAAATTCTTTCAGGTCTCCAAAATCAGGTTCGGGGTTTTCGGCTAGGTTTTGGCAAGCAAGCAGTTTCGTTTGGTGGTTGTCGAGCTTGTCGAGACACAAAGCCTGTTTTTTACGGCTTGCGTTTCTTTCAATAAAATCAGGTTTCTAAAATTAGCGGCGTTTTTTCAGCAAAGGTTTCATCAAGGCAAGTTTTTGCATTTTCGTTCAAGTTCTCTTTCTCTAAAAAAACGGTTTTTCGCAAAGTCAGTTTTTAGCAAAAGTGTTAACAAGTTCTTGTTTCAGGCTTCTTCAAGTCAAGATTAGTTTCGTCAATAAAGTCGGGCTTGTAAAAGATTATTTCGTGTGTAAAATAAAGTCATCGAAAGGCGCTGTTTTGGCTTTTAGAAAAAATGTCTCGCTCAACCCACACACACCTAACACAGCGTGCAGCGGACGGCGGGGATTCGGCAGCTTCGAGAAGCATTTTCTACGCTTTGAGTTTTTTCTGCCCTCTGGACTCTTCTACTCCCGCCCCCCGTCCGCCGCTAACGCAAGCCGTTAGACGGCTGCTCTTCTGCCATTTTCTTTTACGCAATCCACGGGCTTTTTAGGGCAAGGGCGTTCGTCGCGTCGGGTTCCTCACGTCCACGCGAGCGCGACGCGCCGCCTTGCCTGTTTCTATCACGCCTTGATTCAACCTGTCAAGACTTTACGCGCCTAATTTTCAATTTCGCAAGGAAAACATCCTATAAGGGCTAGCAATAAAGCAACCCGCCACAGAATACCCGCCCTTGACCTTACGAAGACCTTCTAGCCTCTTCAACGCCAGCCTTTGAAGTTTATCGCCTTTTTCTTCCGCTAAATCGTACAGGCGCTCTATACGCTCATTTAGCCAGCGGGGCAACTTCCACATCCTAACCCAATCTTTGAGAATATAGATCGCCATCCCAAATATTCTTATCCCTTTTGGGTAATCTGCTTTTTGCCCGTCTTTACTCAAATATTTCGAGAGATAAGCATAAACATGCTTTACCTTTTCTATTTTCGTCATGCCATACGTCCAGTATCCCTCTTCGTCTGGTTTCGGCAGTTTCGTACCTTTGCTGACAATAAAAATAACGTGGTAATGCACCGCGCCGCGTTCTTGCATTTCCGCAACCCAAAAATAGCCGTACATTCGAGTACCTAAAAACCGCCGAACTTTTCGGATAAAATCGGTAACATGTCTAGGACGCCAATCATCCACGCCGCGATAAGTCAACGTAACCATGATAGTATCCACGTCCGAAACCATTTCGGCAACCGCGTTCTTCCAGTCTTGAAAGAAGGAAAGCCGTTTTTTCATCCGCCCTAAACGCAATTCAAGCGGTGCTACTTCGGTTATCTCGCCTGTTTCATAATTCTTGAACTTCATACCTTCGCATTTTCCTTGTAACTTTGTTTATATTACTAGATGAACTTCATACCTTCGCATTTTCCTTGTAACTTTGTTTATATTACTAGATAAACCCAGACTACGGGTTTTTTTTGCCTGCCCTGACGCTACCCCCGCCCATCTCACCGTACAATACGGTAGCCCTGCTTCGGATTTTCGCGCTATTGCTCCACGCTAAAATCCTTGCTCCCCGTATTGACTGCGAGCCTCTGGGCGAGGGTAAAAACTGCGTCAGGCAAAAAAATAATTCCTACGGAGTGAGCAGGGGCAGGCAACACGTCCCCTACCCGAAAACGGCTTGCACGTCCCCGAACAGTTTTCTACCCTCACGCCGTCTAACATTGCGTGCACCAGCCTTATCTTTCGCCTTTGCCCGTCAGAACTTACAGGGCTATAACTTTTTACCCTTACGGCTGGTAACGCAAATCCCGTTAGCCCGTTCCTTGCAAAATTAGTATCTTGTTGTTAATTCGGGATGTGTTATCCTTGAAAAAAGGACTGAAAAATGACCGAAAAAGAGCGTTCTAAACTAAATAAAACCCTTATTCTTAGTGAGCGAGAAAAAGAAGCATTATCTAAAAAATTACTTCATCTTAAGTCCCCTGCAAACATAAACAATGTGCAAAATAAAACAATAAATCAAGATTTGATGGAAGTCATTAAATATTTACCTGAAGGATTTGTAGATTTACTTTTTATTGACCCTCCATACAACCTTACGAAAGACTTCAACGGAAACGCATTTAAGAAAATGTCTATTTCTAGTTATACAGAATGGCTAGAAAGCTGGTTTTCTAAATTGGTTAAAGTTTTGAAACCAAATGCCTCTATTTACATTTGTGGAGATTGGCAATCTTCTACTTCAATTCATACGATTTTAGAAACATATTTTATCATCAGGAATCGAATTACTTGGGAGCGAGAAAAAGGCAGGGGGGCTAAATCCAATTGGAAAAACTCATCCGAAGATATTTGGTTTGCGACAGTAAATGATGAATACACATTCAATATTGAAGATGTGAAATTAAAAAGAAAAGTTATCGCTCCATATGTAGATAATGACGGAAAAGCAAAAGATTGGAATTCAACTAATGATGGTAATTTTAGATTAACTCATCCTTCTAATATTTGGACAGATTTAACTGTTCCTTTCTGGTCTATGCCCGAAAACACAGACCATCCAACGCAGAAACCAGAGAAACTACTAGCAAAAATAATTTTAGCAAGTAGCAATGCTGGCGATTTTGTATTAGATCCATTTTTAGGTTCTGGCACTACTTCGGTAGTTGCAAAGAAATTGGGCAGAAAATATTGTGGAATTGAAAAGGATTTGGAATATTCATGCTTATCTGAAAAAAGATTGGAAATGGCTGAATATGACAAATCAATTCAAGGATATGAAGATGGCGTGTTTTTTGAAAGAAACAGCGGTCTTGTAAGAAACAAGGCTAAAGATAATACAAAATTGGTTTACGCAGAAAAACTATTCTAAACAACGGGAAAACTTCGTCAATGAAAAATCAAAGGCAATTTGAAAAGCAAATTCGAGATGATTTGCAAAATGTCCTATGGAAAATTTTCAACAAGTATAAAGTTTTAACAATCAGTACAAATTGGAGAGTTCTTGACAAAACATACGGCGAAGTTGGCGGAAGATTTTTAGAAGATTTTCTTTTATCAGAATTAAATAACCATATTCAAGAAAGTAGAGAATTTAACATTGTGAAAGCCTATGCTCCAGACGGAAGGCGCACAATGGAAGATATTATTGTTGAGTGGCAAGCAAAAGATTTTGAAACTCAAAAATTGCTTATAAGTCTGAAAGGTCATAAAGCAGGTAGTTCATCTAATCCAAATTTATGTTCCCTGCAAAAAACAAAAGCGTTTTATGAAAATCATCCTGAAAATTCTCACTTTTTGCTTATAGTTTTACACTACCTTCCAGAAAGAATTATTGATGACGGTTTTCATATGTCAATTCAAGAAGTTGGTACTTATCACCTGAAAGATTTGGAAGAAAGGCATTTTAGTTTACAAACAATTGGTTCAGGCGGTCAATTTTTACTGACAAATATAGATAAAATTAAAAACGAGTATAGAACTTACAAAGATTTTCTTAATATTGTTTACAAGAAAGAATCTATTTGGCTAGAAAAAAAGAAAAACAAGAAGAGCGAGTCTTAAAGTCAAAAAGCGGGCTAACACAGCGTGCACCTGACGCTGGGGACTCGGCGCACATCCCAAGCATTTTTCACGCCTTATCCTTTTTCTGGTTGGACGGCTTCGCCGTCCCCGCCCAGCGCAGGTAACGCAAACCGTTGGGCAGTTCCTTGCAAGGACATGTTGGAGAAAAATAAAGCATGAGAGAGACTATCGCCTTTATTGCCGATGGAAAAATTCTGGAAAGCAAAAACGCGGTTTTGCCAATTTATAGTATTACAAAAACAATGATCGCGTCAATTGTGCTTGACCTAAATATAGATCTAGAAAATGTAATATCTAGATGGATTCCAAGAACAATTTGTCCACATTCAGACATTGTAAAGATACGCCATTTGATGAATCATTCAAGCGGCATAAGAGATTACGGCAATCTTCCAGAGTACATTAACGATGTAGAAAACAGGAAACTTGCTTGGTCTGATGAAAAATTTATCACAACAACTGTAAACCGCGAGTTGCTTTTCAGTCCTGGAACAAACTTTGCGTATTCAAACCCTGGATACTGGTTACTTAAGAAAATTATCGAGACGGAATCTAATCTGTCTTTTGATGAACTGATCAAGAAATATATTGTCTTGCCGCTAGGCTTGTCAAGCCTCAAGGTGGCGCATGGCGTATTTGACAATTCGCTCAATGGCTATGTTGCAGAATGGGTATGGCATGGTTTAGTCATGGCTGACGCGACTGATGTAGCGCTCTTTATGGCATCAGACAAAGTTGCGCGACTGAATTCGAGTTTGAATAAGGTCAATTACAAAGATAAGTACTGGCAAAATCCCTATTATGGGCTTGGTTTAATGGTTGAACCTGGAGATAAATATGGACATTTAGGCGGCGGGCCAGGATATGAAGCCGCATGTATTTACTTTTTGGAGAGTCAGATAATTGCATGTGCAATATTTTCAAATGATAAAAAGATAAATCCTTTAGAATATCTTTTTGCTCAAAAAGATATCTTGCGAAGAAAGACTTCAACTGCCCAACACAGCGTGCAGCGGACGGCGGGGACTCGGCGCGGTTTATGAATATTTTCCACGCTGGAAGTTTTTTCTGCCCTCTGGACTCTTCTACTCCCGCCCCCCGTCCGCCGCTAACGCAAGCCGTTAGGTGTGTGTTTCGTTAAGGCATTTGGCTACTTCGCAAAAGCAAGTTGGCTTTTCAAATTAGCGTTCTCAATCAAGTTTAGGTTTTCAGCAAAAGTTTTATTTCGTTTAAGTCAGGCTCTTTTGCAAAAGTAGTTTTCTAAGTTCTCGTTTCTCGAAAATCAGTTCATGCTTTTTGTT
>JAIXKT010000002.1:4364-6421 GCA_026932145.1 Bacteroidia bacterium | reverse complement strand
CCTCTGGACTCTTCTACTCCCGCCCCCCGTCCGCCGCTAACGCAAGCCGTTGGCTTGCCTGTGCATTCACATAAAAACAATACAAGGGATAGTAATGAGTAATAGAGCATCAACTATCATATTCAATTACGGAAGTAAAGATGTGCAAGATTTTATTTTGCTTTTCAATGAAGACCGTCTAAATTTAGAACCCGGTTTTCAGCGAAAATCTGTTTGGCAGGGTATTGACCGAAAAAAGTTAATTCAGTCAGTTTTTCAGAACTTCCCTTTACCATCTGTTTTCTTATACAGATCTACTGATGAAGATGGACGATTAGTATATGATGTTCTGGATGGCAAGCAACGACTTGAATCTTTGTTTATGTTTCAAGGTTTAGGGAGATTTCGCCGCGATAAATTTCCGGTAAAAATGCAAATACACGAAGATGACGATGTTGAAGAATGGACGTGGAAGGAAATTCAAAAAGCAGGTCACGAGCATCTTGTTACTGGCTATAAAATTCAAACCGTTGAAGTTTCAGGCAGTTTAGACGATATTATTGAACTTTTTGTAAGAATTAACTCGACGGGAAAACGCCTTACTGGACAAGAAAAAAGGCACGCTAGGTTTTTTACAAGTCCTTTCCTAAAACGCGCTGGACAACTTGCGGAGCGTTCTAAGAAATTTTTTGCTGAAAATCACATAATGACTCCCGCTCAATTAAGCAGGATGAAACACGTTGAATTGATTGCAGAGATTATGGCTTCAATTCATAATGGAAGTCCTCTCAACAAGAAGACCGCACTAGATAAAATCATTCACGGAAAAACGATTGAAGGCAAGGCGCTTAACGAGTGTGCAAAAGAATTTACCCGCACACTGAATATCATAAAAAGAATGTATTTTCCTGCTTTGCGGTCAAGTCGTTTCAAAAATTCATCTGAGTTCTATTCCCTCTTTATGTTTACTTGGGAGATGGATAAGAACAAATTTATCTTAACCGACTCAAAACGCAATAAACAAGCCCAAACATTATTGCTTTGGCTTTCTGACGGTGTAGATTTAGTGCGAAAGAAGATTTCTCAAGCCGAAGGCGCAACGCCAGACCAGCAAGTATTTGCCAATTACTTATTTACAACTCGCGGCGATAGCGATAGTTCGGCAACAAGAACAAGGCGAGCAGATATTTTGCGCCAGTTATTAGGTGGTTTGTTTGAAAAGAAGGACAAAAAACGTGGTTTTACGCCTGAACAAAGAAGGCTCGTGTGGAATTCCGATGATGAAAAAGTTTGCACAAAATGTGGAGAGAAGTTAACTTGGGAAAACTTTACAATTGACCATATCAAGCCATATTCGCTTGGCGGTAAAAGTTCGTTATCAAATGCGGCTTTAATGTGTAGAAGTTGTAATTCAAAAAAAGGCGCAAAGTATAAAGGAAAGCGTTAGTCTTCCCAAAGACGGCAAGCCAACAAAGCGTGCACCTGACGCTGGGGACTCGGCGCACATCCCAAGCAGTTTTCACGCCTTAGCATTTTTCTGGTTGGACGGCTTCGCCGTCCCCGCCCAGCGCAGGTAACGCAAGCCGTTAGGTGTGTGTTTCGTTAAAGCATTTGGCTATTTCGCAAGAGCAAGTTGGCTTTTCAAATCAGCGTTCTCAATCAAGTCTAGGTTTCAGCAAAAGTTTCGGTTCGTTCAAGTCAGACTCTTTGGCAAAAGTAGTTTTCTAAGTTCTCGTTTCTCGAAAATCAGTTCATGCTTTTTGTTTCATAAGTTCTTTGTCAAATTCTTTCAGGTCTCCAAAATCAGGTTCGGGGTTTTCGGCTAGGTTTTGGCAAGCAAGCAGTTTCGTTTGGTGGTTGTCGAGCTTGTCGAGACACAAAGCCTGTTTTTTACGGCTTGCGTTTCTTTCAATAAAATCAGGTTTCTAAAATTAGCGGCGTTTTTTCAGCAAAGGTTTCATCAAGGCAAGTTTTTGCATTTTCGTTCAAGTTCTCTTTCTCTAAAAAAACGGTTTTTCGCAAAGTCAGTTTTTAGCAAAAGTGTTAACAAGTTCTTGTTTCAGGCTTCTTCAAGTCAA
>JAIXKT010000002.1:0-1706 GCA_026932145.1 Bacteroidia bacterium | reverse complement strand
TTTTCTGGTTGGACGGCTTCGCCGTCCCCGCCCAGCGCAGGTAACGCAAGCCGTTGGCACGACCTTTGCATAATTAGGTTTTTGGAAAATAAATCATGGCAACTCCAAAAGGTATGAGAGCGCAAAGATTTCTAACTGCTTCTGGTAACGCAGTTCATATTTATAGCGACAAAGAAAAAGTTGTCTTGCAAATTCGGCATGAAGTTCCGACCGAAACAGATTTATTAGCAAGTTCTTTCAAAGTTGCAGTTGAATTATCTGATGATGATGTTTTAGCAATAGCGGGTGAATTACTTTCAGCAATTTCATTACATAGGAGACATCTAGCCAAACATGACAGCAACGAATGAAAAATCAGGTTGTTTGAGCGTCATTTTTCCATTTTTGAAACGCTCGCAAAAAGAAACAGCATCTAAAACACTTCCATATCGTTTGCGTGATGATTTTCTTTCTCCAGCAGAATTTTCGTTTTATAAAGTTCTTTCTTCTCTTGTTGGCACACGATTATTAATTCAGTCAAAGGTAAGATTGGCGGATATTTTCTTTGTGGCTCGTCCAAATGAAAATATCGCCTACTTCAATAAAATTGCTCAAAAGCATTTAGATTTTCTAGTTTGCGATTCTGTCACGATGAAGCCGTTATTTGGCGTTGAGTTGGACGACTCTAGCCATAAGCGAAACAATAGGCAAGAGCGTGATGAGTTTGTAGAAAGTGTTTGCAAAGTCGCTGGTTTGCCATTATTGCGCTTGCCAGTTCAGAGAGAGTACAATTCCAGAGAAATTGCGGCTCAAATTGCGCCATTTGTGAATGATAAAGTTGGCGTTTCCACTCCGTCGCAACCAGAAGTAAATAAGCAGGTTAGTTCAGTACCGCTTTGCCCGAAATGCGGTATTCCAATGGTCTTAAGAACAGTGGCGCAAGGTGAACATAAAGGAAAGCAGTTTTACGGTTGTCAAAATTATCCTCGCTGTCGAGAAATGAAACTCGTTACTGCATAAGTGAGTCTTAAAGTCAAAAGCGTGCCAACACAGCGTGCACCTGACGCTGGGGACTCGGCGCACATCCCAAACAGTTTTCTACGCCTTGCCCTTTTTCTGGTTGGACGGCTTCGCCGTCCCCCCCCAGCGCAGGTAACGCAAACCGTTGGCAAGAACTTGCGTTAAATCTTTAAGTCGGTTTTTCAAAAATAAGTTGCATTTTCAAATTAGCGTTTTGAGTCTTACAAATCAAAGTTTTGATTTTTAGCAAAGGTTCTACTTCAATAAAGTCGGGCATTTTTAACGGTGGTTATTTTCCAAGTTTCTGTTCGCTAAAAAATTGGCTCAGGTTTTTTGTTCCGCAAGTTTCTCTTCAAATTTGCTCAGGTTTCTAAAATCGGCTTCAAGGTTTTCGGTTTAGGTTTTAGCAGACAAGCGGTTTCATTTGGCAAAGTCCGTTCTTCATGGCTTGCGTTTTGTTTAGCAAAGTCAGGCTTCTGAAATCGGCTACATTTTTTCAGCAAGCGTTTCGGCAAGTTTAGTTCAGGCTTTTTTGTCAGGCTCATTTTTTCTGGCAAAGTTTACTTTTTGCAAAGTCAGTTTTTAGCAAAGGGTTCGGTGAGTTCTCGGTTCTGCGTTTTGGCAAGTCAGTCGTATTTTTCAAAGCAAAATCGGGCTTGTAAAAAAATGCGGCTCGTGTAAAATCAAGTCAGTGAAAGGCGCGGTTT
>JAIXKT010000001.1:153842-199178 GCA_026932145.1 Bacteroidia bacterium | reverse complement strand
TATTTTTTGAATCCATATACAATAAAACTATAAATTTTTTAAAATTTAAAATTCTATCCTTTCCGAAAAGACCCAAAGCCTCTTGTTACTTTGGGAAAAAAGTTTCCATAAAAACCCCCTGCAAACCAGCCAACTTTGTCCCATGAATTTTAACAATAATGCTATGGAAATGACAAACACACCTAAAAACAACTCTTTTGGGAATAAGTCTATCTATGTAACAGATACTTTTAAAATAATTTTACAATTGATTCAAGATACCAAAGAACGCTACTCTCGGCAGTTTTTAATTGAATTATTAATTGGAAATGAGACAATTATCAGAAAGCCGGAATACCAAAAACTACCCGGATATGGCTCTCTTTCAATAGAACAACGAAATTTAGAAAGTTTTTTTAGACTTTTGGTTAAGCGTGGTTATCTAACCGTTAAAGACAAATATTTTGGAGTTCTTAAACTCACAGACTTAGGTAAAACCTTCTTACAATGCCCGGCAGAGGAGTACATTACTGACCGTGAACTATATGCTCCAAAATTATACAATTATTTTGATGCACTTATCGAAGTCAGGAGAAAATTAGCACAAGAAGCTAATTGTAAGACCTTTGAAATCTGTACCGAATATGTAATAGAACAATTAGCCATTGCTAAACCGGACGACAGAAAAAGCCTTTCTGAAGTTCAAAGTATTAGAATTGATATGGGGCTTAGCCACTGGGACGCTTTTATTGAAGAAATCCAAAAACTAAAACAATCTTATACCGACTCTCAAAAAAACGAATTAGATAACTTTGAAAACCTTGATAAATTAAAAGAACTCATTAAAGCCGGTGAATCCGTAGAAAGCATCGCTAAAAAATTAAATATCAGTGTATTCCAAGTAAAAAAACGAATAGATCAACTGCATTATTGCAAAGAAATGAACATTCGTAGCTGGCTTGAAAAACAAGTTTCTTTAGACTTGCTACAAAGAGTATCTTTTTTTTTTAAAACCTCAAAAGAAAAATCATTAAAGTTTGCTAAGGAATTATTAGAACTTGATTATGAAGTAATCAAATACGGAAAGATGTATGCTTGCTTAACCTAAAAAAGGGGGCAAAATTGCCCCCTTTTTTAGGTTAAGATACAAGTATTTTTACGCTAAAGCTGAAAAATATCAAGCGGGCTGCAAAAACTTTGCTAACCAAGTATTCTTTAAGGGTTTTTCCCAAGAAGTATCACCTGAAATTCTGGTATGAGCATCAAAAATAATTGTATCAGATGTCATCGTATTATTTTGCAGCATCTCCGGAACTTTCCGAAAATCTACATTTTGAATACTTTGATCATTTGCTCGATAGATAACTTCACTGGATGGTAGCATTGTACAATCATACAGAGCTAATAAAGTATTCACTATCTTATGCAAAGCATCTCTTGAGCATCCCGAAGTTGCCCCAGGCTGTGCATCCACGATAATAATTTGATTCTCAATTAATTCAAAAGAATTAGGAACTAACTCTCCGTGAGAATCCCATGAACTTAATCGTTGTTTTAAGTCAGTAAGAAAAGTTTCTGTTTCAGGGATTTTTTTATCTGAAACAAATATCCATGTAGATACCATTTTGTTAATTAGTTTTTATTGCTTTTAGGTTATAGTTGTGGCCATTTACCAAAACCCGCACATTATATAAGCCGGCTGCTTCTGGAAATCCTATTGAGCGGTTGTGAATTCCTGCTCCCCATGTAGTTGTACTTTCTTTCCAAACTTCTCTTCCTAATACATCTGTAACAACAATTTCAACGGCAGATTGGGTTGGTAAATCCAAATAGAGTAGTGTTTTTTCCTGAATTGGATTTGGAGTTAGTTTTAAACGTGCTTGCGCAATTAAGTCGTCTCTGAATAAAGTCGTATCATTAACGAGCTTAATATCATCTAAATATAGATTATTTCCGAATCCGTTAGTAGTTTTAAAACGAACTTGCATACTGGCTTGATTTCCGTAAGGAGTTAGATTAATAAATGTAGAATCCCACTTATTAGCAGTTAGTTGGTTAAATAAAGTATTGTAGGTGATTTGGTCTTGTGGTACAGTAGCTAATTGATAGCCACCTTTTTTCCAAACTGGAGACCAACTTGCACCACAATCTGTAGAAACTTCAATGGTTAATGTATCAGAATAAATTAAGGTTTCTGATTTGGGGCTTGAACTGTAGTTATCATAGATTAAAGGACTGTATGCCCAGCTAAATGATAATTTTGGGTTTGGAGTATTTGTAAGGTCAAAAGTTGGGGAGGTCAAAAAGTCGTTATGGTTATAGCTGGCGTAGAAATAAAAAGGCATTCTAACGCAGGCAGAACTCTGGGCAAAGCCGCTTTCATATTGCCATGATTCCCAAGTACGGCTGGTTGCTTGGTTCGCTTCATCTTGATTTTCAATGAACCAACCATCTTTGGGGAAGTTTGCATAGTCTTCAAAGCCTTCATGGAAAGGAAGAGTTTGTTTTGCATCTGTTACAGTAATAAAATCGGTTCTTGTATAAACGGCAGAGGTATCATTTAGGTTTCCCACTTTTAAAGAGACAGAGTATTTTCCGGGGGTGTTATAGACTACTGTTGGGTTAGCACTATTTGAGGTTGTGGGGGTTCCGCCGGGGAAGCTCCATTCAAAGTAGCTGCACTGGCCTCGTGAGTATTCTATAAATTTGGTTGTACCTCCTACGCAAAGGGTTTTGTTACTTGCCCAAAAATCAGCTTTTGACTTACCATATTTACCGGTTCCGGTAGCTTGTAAATTACTTTCGTCCCACATTTTTCGTTGGTAAATATTGGGATTGTTTAATGCAGAGATTGTTCGGTTATATTGACCTTGTGTAAACATATTGGTATAGAGGTCGTTTACATAGTCCATATAGTTTTGGGTGTTATCTGGGAGGTCAGGGTTATCTATGATGCAGGTATTTTGCCGGTTGTTGCTTCCGAAATTTTGGGTATAAGACGGAGGGGTGTCGCATACATTATCGCCGGAGGTATTGCAGTTTGTGGTTCCGCATCCGTCTGGTTGGGTAAATGTGTGCATTAAGTTTAGCCAATGGCCAATTTCGTGGGTTGCGGTACGGCCATACTTGTTGTCGCCGCCGGGGCCACCGGCAATACCTATCGTTCCCCAACAATCTGAGCGAATTACGACACCGTCATCCGTAGGATAGCCGGAAGTCGGAAAAGTCGCATAACCCAATACCAATCCGCCACTTGCACCACCAATGATAGATTTAACTAACCACACATTAAAATATTTGGTCTGATCCCACTTAATTAAGTTTTTTAAATTTTGATCATAAATCTGGTGGTCTGCTAAGGACGAAGCCGTATAAGTTATTCCGTTTGTAGGGCTTCCGTTGGGGTCTTTAGACGCTAAGGCAAACTCAATTCGATAATCTACGCCTGCTCCAAAACCTCTTGTGCCTTGCTGTTTGCGCATATCTTGGTTTAATACTTCTATCTGGCTGATAACTTGCTCTGCTGAAATACTATCATCAACGCTTGGATCTTTGGGAATGCCGTCATGTACCACATGAACAACCATTGGGATAACTTTTATGTTTTCATCCTGTGTCTTATGGTTCGTTAGCTGACTAATATAATTTCTGTAATATGCTTCATTATCCTGTATGCTTTGTATTAAATTTGGATATTGACGCAAGCGATATGAATGATATTCATCAGTAGCACAATGCTGTGCAGAAACATTTATGATTGATAAACAACCAATTATGAATAAAGTTACTAATTGATAATTTTTTTTCATATAGAAAAATGAACAAATCTTACAAAGGTATTTAAAAAGTAAATAAAAAAATTTATGTTTAGGTTAATTACCTAAATTCATTGATGAAGGTTACTTCCAAAGCTATTAAATTTTCTTTTCTACAAAAAAGAAATTCAACTTTAATGTTCGTTGGAGTTATTGGCCTCAGTATTGAGGCGATGCAGGGCTATTGAAGATAAAAAATAAGGATAATTCATTCAACGAATTATCCTTATTTTTTTGAGGTTAGGTTATTTGTTGTCTTTTACTTCTTCGTATTCCACGTCTGAGACGGGTTCGTTGTTATTTGTGGTTTGGCTTCCGCCCGAGTTTTCTCCGGCTTTCTGAATATCTGCTGAAGCTGCTTGCCACGCATTGTTTAGCTCGTCTGTTGCGCTTTCGATTCCCACCAAGTTTTTGTTTTTGTGGGCTTCTTTTAACTTCTCTAATGCTGACTCTATCCTGCTTTTATTTCCTTCCGAAATTTTATCTCCATGTTCTTTCAATTGTTTTTCGGTAGAAAACACCAACATATCAGCTTTATTGAGGGCTTCTGCTTCATCTTTACGTTTAGCATCTGCGTCTGCATTTTTGGAAGCATCTACTTTCATGCGTTCGATTTCATCCTTGCTTAGTCCGCTACTTGCCTCAATTCTAATATTTTGTGTTTTTCCGGTAGTTTTGTCTTTTGCAGTAACATTCAGGATACCATTGGCATCAATATCGAAAGTAACCTCAATTTGTGGGATTCCGCGCGGCTGCGGGGGGATTCCATCAAGATAAAACTTCCCAAGCGTTTTATTATCTGAAGCCATTGAGCGTTCTCCTTGCAAAATATGGATCTCCACAGACGGTTGATTGTCGCTTGCAGTAGAGAATACTTCACTTTTCCGGATTGGGATAGTTGTGTTATTATCAATGAGTTTTGTAAAGATTCCGCCGGCTGTTTCTATTCCGAGAGAAAGTGGGGTTACGTCTAACAAGAGTACGCTTTGAACATCTCCTGCTAAAACGCCACCTTGTACTGCTGCACCTAAGGCTACTACTTCATCGGGGTTTACACTGCGGTTAGGGGATTTGCCAAAAAAGTCTTCAACTAACTTTTGAACTCTGGGGATGCGGATAGAACCTCCTACTAAGATAACCTCGTTGATCTCGTCTCTATTAATTTTAGCATCATTTAGTGCTTTGCGGCAAGGTTCTAAACAGCGGCTGAATAAATCTTCTGACAACTGCTCAAATTTTGCTCGGCTTAATGTCTTTACCAAGTTTTTGGGAGAACCGCCTTCCATTGTGATGTATGGTAGGTTGATTTCTACTGATGTTTGAACGGATAGTTCTATTTTGGCATTTTCGGCAGCTTCTCTTAGGCGTTGTAAGGCTCTTGGGTCTTTGCGTAAGTCTATTTTTTCTTCTTGATAAAACTCTTCTGCAAGCCAATTTACGATTTTAGCATCAAAGTCATCTCCGCCTAAGTGGGTATCTCCGTTTGTAGAAAGCACTTCAAACATACCATCGCCCATTTCTAAGATAGAAATGTCAAAAGTTCCTCCGCCTAAGTCGAATACGGCTACTTTTAAGTTTTTGCCTTTTTTGTCTAAGCCATAAGCTAATGCGGCGGCAGTTGGTTCATTTACGATACGGCGAACTTTTAGTCCGGCGATTTCACCGGCTTCCATAGTGGCTTTGCGCTGTGAATCGTTAAAATAAGCAGGAACGGTAATAACGGCTTCTTTTACCTCAGAACCCAGATAGTCTTCGGCAGCTTTTTTTAGCTTTTGTAAAATCATGGCAGAAATCTCCTGCGGAGAGAACTGGCGATCTGCAATCTGAACCCGGCAGGTGTTGTTATCACCACGAGTTATGGTATAAGGTGTTAGTTTAATCTCTCCTTTTACTTCTTCGTAGGAGCGACCCATAAACCGCTTGATAGAAAATATTGTATTAGTTGGATTCACAACAGCTTGACGTTTAGCAAGTTCTCCTACTTTACGTTCACCTTTTCCCTCTTCTGTAAAGGCCACAACAGAGGGGGTTGTTCTTTTGCCTTCTGAGTTTATAATTACAGTAGGCTCATTCCCTTCAAATACAGCTACAACAGAGTTTGTTGTACCTAAGTCTATTCCAATAATTTTGCTCATATTAAGTTTCTTTTTCCGAACTTACCAATAACAACTCTTATGCCAAGTTAGGACTTTGCTCTTTTGTAGGCATTATGGCAGTTTTCTTGCCTAAAAACACGACAAAATGCTGTTTTCTGAATAAAATCAATTGAAATTAGTGCGATTTTGTCTGAAACTATAATAATCTTTGATAATTAAATGATTTGTTTTTATGTTTTTAAAGTAGGGCTACTTTGGTAGATTCTTTTTTTTCTTCTAATATATCTAAGAAGTCGTTTAGGGCATTTTGGATATTTTGTTTTAGATTTAAAGTAGGTAATTCTGTCTGAAACAGTGTTTTGTAATAATCTACGCCTGACTTCATGTTTTCTATAAACTGGTTGATGTAGTTTTTGGCTTTTTCATTTGGTTCAGAATAAGATGAATGGATTTTTTCTGCCAAAAAGTCCATATACAGTTGAATTTCCTTGATGAACATATTGGGCCGGTCTGTTCTGGTAATCAAGTTTTTCATTCCATAGATGTGCATTATCATGTCGCTTAGGCTGGAAATCCGGTCAAAATAGGCAATGTTTGGTCCCGGGCAAACCGATACTCCGCCTTTTTCTACTTTTCTGTCTATGTTATATTTTTCTAAAAATGAAAAGGCTAATCCACAACAAAGGCATTCTTTTTCATAGAGTTTTTCTTTTGCGGCTTCTAATTGCTGCTCTGTTAAGTTACTATTATGAAGTTTTTCAATGGATTTATCTATGTATTGGGTTGAAGCAGTGCAGATTGGTTTTTCTCCGTATTCTGTGTTGAGTTGTAGAAATTTTTTGGGGCAAGGGCTGCCTAACCTTCCGGCATCAACTCTTTTTTGCTGGTATTGTTGTCTGGTGCTATTTCTAAGGTTATTGAAAGGAACGCCAAGAGGCGATGCGTTGCTTAGATAAAGGTCTTCTTCTGTTGCATTAGCAAGTCTTTTCATGGTGTCATCATCAACGCTAACTGCCTCTGGAACAAGAAGAAAAGGGCTTCCCCAACCTACTGAGTTTATTTCATAGTATTTCAGTAAAAACTCATGTTCTTGGTGTGTGCCTACTCCGCCTTGAGCAGAAACCTTCATTTTGGGGTCTTGTATTTCCGTGTTATATCTATTTTCTGATTTGAGAGCTATTCGCCACATTGTTAAAAGCTCGTTATAAAGTTCACTTCTTTTTTGCTTAAATTCTTCCAATATTGGTCCCATCAAATATCCTTGTGTTGCAAATGCGTGCCCTCCGCAGTTTAATCCTGATTCTATCCTGAATTCTGAAACCCATAAACCTTTTTTAGCTAACATTTTACCCTGAATCAGAGCAGAGCGATAATCACTTACTTTAATGATGATTTTTTTAGTCATATTGCCATTAACATCCGGGAAAAAGTCATCAAATTTTTGCATATAGCTGAATAACGGGATGTTTATACCGGCTGATAAAATAACGGAAGAACTTAACTTGCTTTGTGCAAAGCCACGTAAAGCTGCGTGTGCGTCATTGTATTCTATTGGCAATTCTTTTCCAAAGCTGGCATTTTTTTTATCCAACTTGGTCATGATGTTTACGTCAATACTGCCAGCTTTAAACTGTGTTTTAGCCCACTCGGTTAGTTCCTCTTTCGATAGTTCGTTGTTTTTGGCTTGCCATTCTCGTTGCCAATAACTTGCGTTCGGTAGTATAGACAAAAAACTTTCTCGATATTCCGCGCTATCAACTAATTGGTTTATATGTGATAACCATTTTTTCTCAACGATTTCATTAACTAAGTTTAGATAAGATGTTGTAACAGAAGACCTTGCATCTTTATCTCTTCTGTTAATTGATTGTACCGGTATAGAAAATTGATTAGCATAAAAATCTCTCGCTTTTTCTAAAAGAAGATCATCAGCAATGGAAATGACAGAAGATATGCCTAAATGTGCTACCTTAATGGGGGTGTCTATGGTATATGACAAGCCCATTACGGGTATGTGAAATGAATGAATCATATTATTTTATTAAATTTTGGGATTTTTGCTATAAATACGCAGTTAAACGGGTGATTTTTTTTCAAAATTAATCTATTTTTTAGTTCGTAAAAGAATTTATGGTCTGTTTTTTCAATAGTTAATGTAATTACAAATATAACCCAAAGTTAAGTTCAAATTTTAGGAATATTTTGATAGAAAATTTATTTCGGGAAAACATATTTAAGATTATGGTAGTCAGATTTTTAGCACTGGTTTTTAAGTATTTATAGTTTTTGGGTTTGAATGTGTAATTTTTTCATTCTCTCTTTTGTTTAAGTTTGAATATGGCTTTTGTGCTTGTTCGTTCTCCGGTTTTGTGTAACTATTATCTAACGTATCGTTGCAATGCCAAGTGTCATTTTTGTGATATTTGGGAGAAGCCTTCGCCGTATGCTACCGAAACTTCTGTAAAAGAAAACCTCCGTGATTTAAAGCGCTTAGGTGTGAAAGTCATAGATTTTACAGGTGGAGAGCCGTTATTGCATAGGCAGCTTCCCGAGTTTTTATCCCTTGCTAAAAAACTTGGGTTTATTACTACCGTTACGACCAATACATTGCTATATCCAAAGTACGCACAGCGTTTGCGAGGCTTAGTAGATATGCTGCATTTTTCGTTAGATTCTCCTATTCGGGAAGAGCATAATGCTTCACGTGGCGTAGCTTGTTTTGACCATTTTATGGAAAGTATCCAAATTGCACGGAGTTTAGGGGAGCAACCGGATATTTTATTTACAGTAACAAATCAATCTATCCGGCATTTGCCGGAAGTGTATCATCACATTAGCCAAAAAAATGGTTTGATATTAATTCTTAATCCGGTTTTTGAATACAATTCGGTTGGAGAAGATTTGACCCAATCTATCGTACAGGAGCTACGTCCGTGGGCTAAAAAATCCGGTGTTTATCTAAACGAAGCCTTTTTAACTTTACGGGAAAATGGCGGAAACAAAATTAACGCCCCAATTTGCAGGGCAGCTTCTACCACTATCGTTATATCTCCGGAAAACGCACTCTTACTGCCTTGCTACCATCTAACGCATCAAAGTTTTCCCATAACCGGAAATTTATATGATTTATATCATCAACCGGAGGTTCAAGCTGCTATCAAATTAGAAGGAAGACTACAGGGTTGTGAAGGCTGCACGATAAACTGCTATATGCAACCCAGTTTTGCTACGCAAATAAGCCGCTATTTTTGGGAAGCACTGCCCGCTACGATTAAATATTCCTTAGAAAAATGGGTTTATTAAAAATGAATTCTATCTTAAAAACCAATAATTTTGAGGCAATTTTACCCCAAAATGGAAATAATTCGTAGGCCGCGCCGGAACCGAAATACCGCAGCAATTCGTGAACTCACACAGGAAACCTATTTAATCAAAGAACAATTGGTTTATCCCTTGTTTTTACTACCGGGTGAAAATCAGCGGGTTATGGTAGATTCTATGCCCGGTATTTTTAGGCTCTCTATTGACAGTGCGCTGGAAGAAATAGAAGCCTGCGTTCTGCATGGAATACATTCCTTTATCCTTTTTCCTGCCGTTCCAGATAATCTCAAAGATACAAATGCTACTTACAGCTATCAATCAGATTGCTTTTATTTAGAATCTATCCGAAAAATCAAACAGTATTTCCCTGAACTATGTATTATCACAGATGTGGCAATGGACCCTTATAGCTCTGACGGGCATGACGGCTTGGTTGAAGAAGATGAAATTGTGAATGACAAAACCTTACCGATTTTAGCCAACATGGCTGTGGCACAAGCCCAAGCCGGTGCTGATATAATTGGCCCTTCGGATATGATGGACGGAAGAATTGGCTATATCCGAAAAGAACTTGATAAGCAAGGGTTTCATAAAACCGGTATTATGGCTTACACCGCAAAATATGCCAGCGCTTTCTATGGCCCCTTTCGGGATGCCCTCGATTCTGCACCTAAAAAAGGAAACAAAAAAACATACCAAATGAATCCGGCGAACCGCCGCGAAGCCTTAATAGAAGGAAACCTCGACTTTCAGGAAGGTGCTGACTTTCTAATGGTAAAACCTGCCCTCGCTTACTTAGACGTTATCAGAGATTTTAAAGAAAACTTTAACATACCGATAGTTGCCTACAACGTAAGCGGCGAATACGCCATGATAAAAGCCGCAGCCAAAAAAGGCTGGCTCGATAACGATAAAGCTATGGTAGAAGTTTTACTAAGCATCCGCAGAGCAGGAGCAGACATCATAATCACCTACTTTGCCAAAGAATATGCCTCTAAAATCCATTAACAAAAAACTTCGTTAATAATTCAGAATACATAAAAGACCTGTTTTTCGTTAAAAACATCATTGCAAAAAAACACATAACTTCATCTATAATCTAAAAATCATCGTTTATAGCTGTTTCGTCATTCTTTAATAAATTGTAACTGAATTCAGAAATGATTGCTTGGAATGAAACATTAATTCGTTTATCATTAGCGGCTTTTTTAGGGGCTTTAATTGGCTTAGAAAGGGAGCGAAAAAATTGGGCAGCCGGCCTAAGAACACACATGCTGGTTTGTGTTGGCTCTTGTTTAGTGATGATAGTTTCGGCCTTTGGGTTTTATGATGTATTAGAAACTAACCACATAAATCTTGACCCTTCAAGAATAGCAGCGCAAGTGATTAGCGGAATAGGATTTATAGGAGCAGGATCTATTTTGTTTTTGAAACAAGGAACTGTTCGGGGCTTAACAACAGCAGCGGGGTTGTGGACAGTTGCCGCAATAGGGCTTGCAACAGGTGGCGGATTGTACTTTGCCGCAGGTGCAACTACCTTCATCGCTTTAATTATCTTATGGGCATTACAACCACTTGAAAAAATGCTTGCCGCAAAATTTACCCACCAAAGCCTAAAAATCGTTACTGACGCTAATGCCGATTGCTCAAACCTATTACAAACCTTATCAAACCAAAAAGACTTAAAAATCAATAGCTATACAATGACTAAAAGTAAAGAAAAATTTACTTATCTAATTCAGTTTGACCACGTTGATAAATCAACATTTGACAATATTATAAGTGAGTTCGAAAAAGAACCATTTGTTAAAGAAATTACTTGGAATCAATAATTTTCTATGATAAAAAAATACCTACTCATTGTAGTAACACTTTGCTCTTGTGCTACACAGAAAAACCTAAACAATGTAACAACCGGAGCTAATGATTTAACTGCCGGCGGGCGACTTTTTACTTCTGCTTTTCAGCAACAAGCTGCAGAATACAAAGCATTGTGTATTCAAGCATATAACATTGCAGCATTACGCTTAGACCAAGCAACTGAAAACCCAACCGACACACGGCCCAAAGCTATAATCACAGATATTGATGAAACTGTTTTGGATAATTCCCCTTATTCCGTTCATCGGGCACTATTGGGAAAAACTTATGAGCCAACTTCTTGGATTAATTGGACTTCACAAGCTGCTGCCGACACACTTGCAGGTGCGCTAACTTTCTTTAAATATGCTGCCTCAAAAAATGTAGAAGTTTTTTATCTCAGTAATAGAGACGAAAAAGAGCGCACCGGAACATTAGAAAACCTTAAAAAATTTGACTTTCCTTATGCAGATAACAAACACCTAATTCTAAAAACAACAGAATCAAGTAAGGAATCAAGGCGGCAGCAATTAGCAGCAATATACAATATCGTTTTACTCATCGGCGATAATCTTACGGATTTTAGTGATTTATTTGACCGTAAAATAACCGTTGAACGGGCACAAAACGTAGGACGTTTAGCAGATGATTTTGGAAAAAAATTCATCATCTTGCCGAATGCAAATTATGGTGATTGGGAAGGCGCATTGTATCAATATAACTACAATCGAACACCTACACAAAAAGATTCGATTATCAAAAGTATTTTAAAAAACTATTAGTTTTTTAAAGCTGTGGCTCAGAGGTTTCTCTCTTTTTCTGAACCACAACTTATTTGTACGGGTTTCTTGCTGAAGCTAAGTAGAATTGCTAAAAAAGCCGCAGTTAAATTTACCTGAATTTCTTATTTTTTTAGAATGGTAAATTCAACTCTTCGGTTTTTCTGCCGATTTTCGTCAGTGTCATTAGGCGCAATCGGCTTACTTTTGCCATATCCTTTGGCTTTTATTTGGGTTGTACCAATACCTTGTTCTGATAAGTACTTAACAACTGCATTTGCTCTTTCTTGAGAAAGTTTTAAGTTAGCTTCATCTGTTCCAACGTTATCTGTATGGCCGGAAATTTCGATTTCCATTGATGGGCTTTCTTTTAGATAATTGGCTAATTTGTCCAACTCTAAGTTAGATTCCGAACGAAGGGTAGCCTTTCCAAAGTCAAAAAATATGTTGTTTAATACAACCTTAGTTCCAATTTCAATCGGATATAGATACAAATCACGGTTTATTTCCCGATAAATTGTTTTTTTATCTGTTGATGTTAGTTCTAAATTATCTGATTGAGATATAAATCCTTTGGATTTAGCTTCAAAGCTATAGGAATCCCCAAAAGGGAGCACTATTTTGTAATTACCGGTTTTAGGCTCAGAGGTTACCCAGCCAGCAAGTTGTTTGGTGTTTAGATTGTGGTAAATGATAGAAGATTCTTCTATGGGTTCTTTCGTTTTGGCGTTTAATACTTTTCCATAAACCAGCACAACGGGGTTAGGTCTTTCGGATTCTTTGAGGCGTACTCTGATAATATCAGTAAAAGAACCTTTTAAGGGATTTTTGGAGGAAGCTATATAGGCAAATTCTCCTAAAGCATCAATTGTGAAGCCCACATTCCAGCGTTCGTCATTTACTTCGCTTTCCAAACGTTTGGGGTTAGACCACTTTTGATAGCTATCATCTAAACGGGTACAATAATAAACATCATAATCCTGACTATTACTTTCTGTGTTTCTGGAAAAATATAATGTTTTCCCGTCAGCGGCTAAATAAGGAGTCATTTCGTCCATTGTTGCGGTATTTACATTTGAGGGGAGTGCTGCCGGCTCTGTCCAACTGCCGGAAGGCTCTCTAAAACTAACAAAAAGGTCAGTTTTACCACTGGTAGAGCCTTTGGGATAAAATGCAAAAAACATAACTTGCCCATTGGGATTTAAACAGATTTTCTTGGAACTCTGGTTTGTAAAATAGTTATGTAAATTTTTGATTTCTAATTCTTTAGGGTCATTCCATCCGGAGATAGATTTACTTACTTCATAAACCGAAATACTCATGTTACTGTTTACAGAAAATTCGTTGGCTACAAATAGGGCGTTTCCGGTTGGTGAAATAGCACCGACTACCGGCCTGTTTTTTAGCTTGATGATATCGTCAATACCTTGTGCTGGAGTCCATTTTCCATCAACAAAATGAGAAACATAGGAATAGCTACCTGAGCGGGTGCTCCAAAAGTATAAGTCTTTTCCGTCTGGGGAGATAACGGGGCCGTTATCTCCGTCTGCAGAATTTACATTCGAGCCTAAGTTTTCAATATTACCGACCTGAGCATAAGATTCCCGAGAAATAACCACCAGCATTAACCAGCAGGTGATTATTTTTAGATATTGTATTTTCATAGATTTAAGAATAAGGTTTTAATACAAATCTTTCAACATTTGTGCCAGTTCTTGTTTTCGGGCTTCTCCCAGATCCCTGTCAATATCCTGAAACTTAAAGTAGATAGTTTCTAATTCGTCAGGAGCTAATAGGTTTTCGGCCAACACAAAAAGTTCATCTCCTTCGGCGGAGATATGGTCGCGTAGCTCGCTGATATACTTTCGTAAAACTTTATAAGATCTGGGATAGTCTCCGGTTGCTAAGGAATCTGTGATTTCTGCTGAGTATTCCCGAAAATCTTCATGGTGCTGATTAAATTCATCAATGATACCATGCAAGGTAAAGTCAGGATGCTCATAAATAGTTGGAAATAAGACGGTTTCCTCTTTGTTGTGATGGTATCCGTCTGCATATTCACGGAAAAAAGTGAGTAATTGGGTAACTACAGATTTATATTTTTCGGGATCTTTTTCCCAAGTATTATCAATGTTTTGGATGATTTCATAGGATTGTAGGATGATGTCATGCTCATCATACATTATTTGAATCGGGTTATTCATGATAAAAAGAAATTCTATTGAGTTGTTGGAACTATTGTGATATTAAGATGTAGGTAAAAAGTTGAGTATTAATTTACACATGGTCTATTCCGGAGAAAAAGAAGTTAATTTCTCTGGCAGCGTTTTCGTCAGAATCAGAACCGTGTATAGCATTTTTTTCGAGGGATTGGCCATAGAGTTTTCGGATTGTGCCGTTTGCGGCTTGTTCTGGATTTGTAGCACCGATGATTTCGCGGAAAGCGAGTACGGCATTATCTAACTCTAAGGCCATTGGAATGCAAGGCCCACTGGTCATATAGACAACTAAATCGTTGAAAAAAGGACGCTCGCGATGAACAGCATAAAAGGCAGCAGCTTGCGCTGTTGATAAATGCATTAATCTCATCGCATTGATTTTTATCCCCTTAGCGAGTAAATGATCAATAATTTTTCCGATATGTCCATTCTGAACGGCATCCGGCTTGATAATGGCTAATGTTTTTTTTCCTGACATGATTTTTTTGATAATAATATAAATATACTTTTAAAATTTATTCAACCGGATAAATCCATGAAAATTTATCGGGTATGTTTCCAAAACGAATGTCTTTTAGTTGTTTCATCAGAGTTGGGGCTATTTTCCAAGAATCCATTGGGGGTAGATTCATGTCTTTTCCTTCATGCCCGATTGCAATAATGGGTGCAATACCTACGGCGGTTCCGGTACCAAATACTTCTTGAAGTTTTCCGTCTTTATAGGTTTGGGCGATTTCATCAATAGAAATATCACGTTCTTCTACCGGAATATTGGCATCTTTTAGTAAAGTAATCACGCTGTCTCTGGTGATTCCGGCAAGTATTGTTCCGGTAAGCCTTGGTGTAACTACCTTTCCGTCAATGACAAAGAATACGTTCATGGTTCCGGATTCTTCGATGTTCTTTCGGGTTTCTGCGTCCATCCAAAGTACGTTTGTGTAGCCAAGTGCTTTGGCTTCGCGGGTAGCTAACAAAGAGTTTGCGTAATTTCCGGCTACTTTGGCAAAGCCTACGCCTCCTTGATAAGCACGTACAAAGTTATTAGCAACCATAACCTTGATTGGGTCAGTGTAGTAAATGCTCACCGGGCAAGTAAGAATAATTAGGCGGTAGGTGAGGGATTCTCTTACGCCGATAAATTCATCGGTAGCAAAATAGACTGGCCTGATATACAGGGAGTTTTGCTCTCCGGGTAGTACCCATTCGTTGTCAATTTTCATCAGTTCAACCAGCATATCCATAAAGAGGTCTTGTGGAATTTCCGGCATACACAGGCGTGAAGCGGAGATATTTAACCGTTTATGATTGTCTAAGGGTCTGAATAGAACTACTTTACCGTCTTTGTTTCGATAGGCTTTCATTCCTTCAAAGATAGCTTGGCCATAATGAATTGCTGAAATTGCGGGTGATGTGGGGATATAGCCATAAGGCTGGATACGTGGGCGGTGCCAAGCACCTTCGGCGTAATCTATGCAAGCAATATGATCGCTAAAATGCTTCCCAAAAGAGACATTTTTAGTATCTACTTCTTTGATGCGGGATTCGCTAACCCGCTCAACGATTACTTTTCCGGTTTTGGATTCAATAATAGACATAATTTATTTAATCAGCATGGATAACTTCGATGTCAAAAAATAAGGTTGCGTCTGGCGGTATCATGTTTCCGGCACCTCTTTTTCCATAGCCTAATTCGGCGGGGATTCGGAGTGTTCCTTTTGAGCCTACGGGGAAAAGTTGAATACCTTCGTCCCAACCTTTTATAACTTGACCTGCGCCTAATGTAAAGTCAATAGGCTGGTTACGTTCAAAGGAACTGTCAAAAACGGTTCCATTTTCTAAGTAACCTTTATAGTGAACGCTTACTTTTTTGCCGGCTTCTGGTTTTTTGCCTTGCCCAAGTTGGGCGATTTTGTAACCCAATCCGGACGTTGTTACGGTGTAGCCTAGGTTCTTTTGGGCGGTGTACCAAGCATTAAAAGCTTCGTGCAAAAAGACAATATCTTCGGCAGATATTTTATTCTTAGTTTGTTTCACAACAGCTAACATCCCCGCTGCATCTGTTTTGGCAGGAATAGTTAATTTCTGAACCTTTGCTCCTTGTTTGGAAAAAAAGTAAACATCAGAATCTTTATCAACGAACTGGGCGCATTTAGACGGAAAAGATTTATGGTCAAAACAGAAATCTGCTTTCTTGCCGATTTCGGGGCAAGATGGGCACTGTGCTTGTAGTAGGGAAACTATTCCAAAGGTGCATAAAATGCTTACAATAAATACTTTCATGTAAAATTTACAATAATTAACAAAGCAAAACTACACAAAAAAATAACTTAGCCAAATGTTTATTTTATTTTGTAATTTTGGCTGCTGCCAAGAATACTTGGTTCAAAATCATAAAATTACGCCTTTCAAGTAATTAAAAAATCGTAAATTTAATACCCATAAACTTCTGTTATACGCTTTTATAGTAGTTTATATTAAATTGTTATTTTTGGCTTTTAGAACTTGTAAGTTTGCCAACTCGCAGTAATTTTGTCATTAAATTTTAAAAGAATAATAATCTTTTAGCCACCAAAATTGTTAGAAATATATTTGCCATCAGTATCCATGCTTGTTAAGCCAAACGAACCAGATTTTGATTTTGAACTCTCTGATATTAAACGTTTAACGGACGTTATCCATACGAAGTACGGATTTGACTTTGAGAACTATGCACTTTCTTCATTCAAGCGAAGAATTCTTTCTGTAATTAAAAAGTATCATATCAAATCATTTGATGCGTTACTTCAAAAGGTTATCCATGATGCACATTTTTTCGAGCAATTTGTGATGGATATTACGGTAAACACAACCGAAATGTTTAGAGATCCGAGTTTTTTTCGGGTACTTCGTACCCAGATATTGCCGGAATTAGCACAAAAACCAAGTTTTAATGTATGGCATGCAGCTTGCTCTACAGGCGAAGAAGTGCTATCTTTAGCAATATTAATGAAAGAATTGGGGATTTTGCAACAAGCAAAAGTATATGCTACAGACATAAACCAAAATGTTTTGAGAAAGGCATCCAGCGCAAAAATTTCTATTAGGTCGTTAGCATTGGCAGAATCTAATTATTTAGCAACCCAGCCCACCAAAAGACTATCCGACTACTACCAGATTGTAGATACAGAAGTGCAATTTAACCCTGAGCTAATTAAGCAGGTGAAATTTAAACATCATGATTTAGCGGTAGATAGCCATTTTTATAAATTTGACTTAATTTTATGTAGAAATGTATTGATTTATTTTAATCAGGTATTACAAAATAGAGTATTTGAATTGCTGCATCATAGTTTATTTCCCAGTGGTTTATTGGCATTAGGCTCTAAAGAATCCATGATTTGGTGTAAAATTGCTGATAAATATGAGGTAATAAATGATATAGAGAAGATTTATCGCAAAGTAAGACCTTAACCTGATGTTGCCGGTATTGAACAAGTTTCGGTATCGTATCATTGCGATTGGCGGCTCAGCAGGAAGTTTTTCGATAATTAATGCTATCTTGCAGCAATTACCTACTAATTATCGCTTGCCAATTTTGATGGGACTTCACCGACTAAAAGATAAAAGAGAGGGATTTCAGGAGGCTTTAATGTTAAAAGCATCTATGGAGGTAGTAGAACCCTATGATAAAGAGATAATTCGACCGGGTATTGCTTATCTCGCACCGGCAAATTATCATTTATTAGTAGATTTTCCGGGAAATTGCTCCCTATCTACTACCGAATTGGTGCAATTTTCTCGCCCGTCTATTGATGTTTTATTTGAATCAGTAGCTGATGTCTATGGAAAGGATTCTTTGGCTATTTTACTTTCTGGAGCTAATAAAGATGGAGCAGAAGGGATGGCTACCATTAAAAGGAGGGGGGGGCTAACGATTGTGCAAGATCCCAGCGACTGCGCTATGCCTACTATGCCTAAAGCTGCCTTACAAGCTACCGAGATTGACCATGTGCTCAAAACAGCAGAAATCATAGAACTCCTGAAACGACTACACTGATGCTGAAATCGCTCTCATTAACCTACAAATTGTATGTAAGCTTAGCATTGATTATGTTTTTCTTTGCGATGCTTTCTGTTATAGGGCTGTATTTCTTTAACCAAAACACGTCTAATCTCTTGCTAATAGAGCAACAAGAGCTAAAAACCAAAAATTTAATGATACAGACCAAAACCCTAATTGAGTCTGCTATCAATGATATTAATAGCTGGATGATTTTAAAAGATAGTGATACATACCAAACCCAAAAATTAAAATTATCACCAGCATTTTCCACAATTAGAGTTCAATTAAATGATTTAGAACAAATAACCAAAGATCCATTACAGAAATCAGAACTAAAGTTACTTTCCAAACGCCTTACTCAGTTTGAAACTAACTTTCACCACATTCAAAATCGCTTATCCGGTACAGAATCCTTTAAAGATTCAACAGCTTTTAACCAAAGTATTCAAATTTTGTATGAAAAAATTATCCCGATAGTAGAAGAAATCAGAAGAATTACCCAAGCCAGCTTGGCCAAGTCAGATACAGAAGTTAAAGATAAGTTCGATGAATTTAGATTTAATTCATTTTATTTCAATGAGTTGATTTTTATAGGAGTAGTTCTGATTGCCCTAACGATGTTAGGGCTTGGTTTTTACTTAATACGGATATTTATAGCTCCTGTTTTTGAAATACGTGACCAACTTGCTCAGATGGCTTTAGGGGATATTCCAAACATCCAGCTCCAGATAGGGGACGGTGAGTTGGGAGAAATTGCTGTTTCTATAAACTTAGTTACTGACAACCTAAAACGCTACACAGACTTCGCTATCAAAATTGGGCAGGGGAATTTCGGTGCAGGATTTAATCGCTTAGGCGACGAAGATACGCTGGGAATAGCACTTATCAATATGCGCCAGCGACTACTCCAGATTCAACAGCGAGAGGAAAGAAGAAATTGGTACAACGTAGGTTATGCTAAATTTGCAGAAATATTACGCCAAAGAATTGACCTTAATTCATTATGTGATGAGGTCATTTCTAATTTAGCTCGATACTTAAATACCAGCCAAGGAGCTATATTTTTGGTTGAATCTGATAACCCAAACGAGCCAACCCTGAATATGGTGAGCAGCTTTGCCGGAGATAGAAACAAACTGACTCAACGTTCTTTTCCGATTGGTGCAGGCCTGGTAGGGCAGTGCGCCCGCGAACTTGAAATTATCTATCTCACCAAAATTCCCGAAAATTATGCAACGTTATCTACCGGCCTGAACGAAGCTACCCCGAATACATTGCTCTTAGTACCGCTCGTTTCTAATGATAACCTACAAGGAGTTATTGAACTCATCTCTTTTGACCTATTCAAAGAAGATGAAATTGACTTTATCAAAAAAGTAGGGGAATCTGTGGCTTTGGTGATTTCTACTACGAAAACCAACGACAATACCTTAAAATTACTCAATCAATCCCAAGATCTCAGCAAGCAGCTTAGCCTAAAAACAGAAGAGTTAGAGAAAAATGCAAAAATAATGCTTGCCACTCAATTAGAATTAACCGAAAGCAACACTAAGTTGGCGGCACAAATGGATAGGCTGAACCAAACAGCCTCAGACCTTGCCAAAAGTGAAGAAAAAATCCAAAGACTGCTTGAAAATGCCTCCGAAGTAATCACTATCTTTAATAAAGAAGGCAAAGTTTTATATGAAAGCCCGTCCATAGAAGCCATATTAGGCTACCAACCCTATGAACTCCTTGGCGAAACAGAATTCAGAAACGTATATCATGAAGATATTCCAAAGCTCAAAGGAATGTTTCAGAAGCTACTCTCTGACCCAGCTAACCCCACAACCATAGAATTTCGTTATCGCAAAAAAAATGGCTCATTAACATGGTTGGAAACAGTAGGCAAAAATCTACTCCATGACCCCAGTATTGAAGGCATCGTTACCAACACACGTGATGTTACAGAGCGTAGGCGGGCAGACCTCAATGCCAGACGTAAACTCCAATTCCAATCGCTATCCGAAAACTCACCAGACCTTATCATCCGATTAGATATTCATTTTCGATTCTTATACGTAAACCCTTCTATCGAAAAATATACCGCTCAAGAACCGGATTATTTCATCAAAAACACACTCCACAACGTGGGATTTTCATTCCCAGTAATTGATGCATTTGAAAAAATCATCAACGACGTTCAAAAAAGTAGAGAAAAAGACCGCATCGAAATAGTATTTCCCTCCAATATAGGAGACCGGATAATGCAACTCGAAGTGATCCCAGAATTTAACTTAGATAACGTTATTGAAACTGTCTTAATCGTTGCACACGACATCACCGAAATGAAGCTATATGAACAACGAATTATAGCCCAAAATCAAAAATTAGAGCAAATCAACTTAGAAGTTTTAATACAAAAAGCACAAATTGAGGAGAAAAATAAAGACATCACCGAAAGTATCGAGTATGCAAAACGAATACAAGAGTCTATTTTGCCGGATTCCAGACTGTTAGACCATGGCCTAAACCAATACTTTATATTTTACCGCCCCAAAGATATTGTAAGCGGAGACTTTTATTGGTTTACCCAACAAGAAAATAAAACATTTTTAGCGGTTGTAGATTGTACCGGCCATGGCGTACCCGGGGCGTTTATGAGCTTAATCGGTTATTCATTACTAAATCAGATTGTAAAAGAAAGAGGTATTACCGAACCGGCAAAAATACTCTCTGAGTTAGATAGAGGAGTAAAAGAAGCACTCCGCCGAGATAATGCCGCCAGCCAATCCAAAGACGGAATGGACGTTTGCCTAATAGTTATAGACAGCCTCCGGTGGGAAATAAAATTTGCCGGAGCAAACCGCCCGCTTTATTGGTGGCATCAATATGATATTATTGAAATCAAAGGTACGAAACTCTCTATCGGCGGTATAGAATCAGAAGGAATACGTACTTTTGAACAGCATCTGCTTAATATCGAAAAAGGAGATTGTATGTATCTATTCTCTGACGGCTATGTGGACCAATTCGGTGGACCACGAAATAAAAAACTGACCTCAAAACGGTTTCGAGAAATTATTATCAGAAACCAACATAAAAGTATAGCCGAACAAAATAGACTTTTTGAAAAAGCCTTTGAAGAATGGAAAGGAGATAACAATCAAGTAGATGACGTAGCCTTAATAGGTGTACGGTTTTAAAAAAATACAACCATGGCAACCTTAAAATCATGAAACATATTGCCTACTTCTGGAGCGGAATTAATGGCTGGGTAATATGCTCTGTGTTGGCTACCATTACTTTTGTTTCTTATTGGTTTTCAGTATCTTTCCCTATTTACTTTTGGATAGCAGCAGCAGCTTCAACAGAACTTATCTATAGCATTGACCATTGGGCTGATGCTCGTCGTGCCAAAGACCCGCAAACTTTGTCCTTCCGGCATAGAATTTTTAAAGAATACCCAACTATCATGTTGTTATGGATAAGTATCGTAGCCGGAATATTAGTATTTTGTATATTCTATCTACCCAAGCAGGTGTTTTTGGTGGGAATAGCCGGAGTTGCTGCCATTGCCGTTTGGTATTTTATCAGATACATTTTTTTACGGAAAATAGCCATTAGCTTTTGGCTTAAAGCCGTAGGAATTTCTATGGGATACGTTTTAGGGCTTTGGGGAACGATGGCTATGTTTTTACATACTCAGGGACAAAAAATAGACTTCAAAAAATGGGCATTTCCCATGATAGGGTATGTCTTAATTGCCTTAATCAATGTATTAATCTGTGCCAATACCCAAATCAACTATGATATTCAGCATGGATTTGAAAAAGATATTGACACTAAGGTGATTTTAAAATACCTGATTGGAATAACCGGATTATTTTGGCTATTGTTATCATCAGTAAGTTTTTGGCCATCAATCTGTTGTGTCTTTATTTGCTTGGGATTTTACGGGCTTCACCAAAAACCTGTTTTACACTCACTTTTTCCTGAAACACAGCTTGCAGATGCTTTATTGGTAATTCCGCTTGTTTTACCGTTATGTAGATTTTTAAGCAGTACTTTTGCTTAATACTGTATTTTACTAAGAATAGATTTAAGATACTATTAATAAGCTATTTACATAATAGAAAATTGTGATGTTAATTTTATTATCGTTTTTAATAATCCTTTTTGGGGTTATTCTGAGCATCCTTTTTGGGCTTCAGAAAGCCTCTCCCAATAATCATTCTGAGCAGCTTTCTATTTCACAAAAAGTAGCAATCTTAATTGCCGTTAGAAATGAATCTGAAAATTTACCGGTATTATTTCAGTCCCTTCGGGAACTCATTCCCCCTACCCATAACTTTGAAATATGGTTTGGAAATGACCATTCCGAAGACGATTCAGGAAATCTTATTCGGGAGTTTTGTTCTCGACAAACGAATGCGAAATATCTTATCATAAATAAAAACCTACCCGGAATTTATGCAAAACAAAATGTTTTAGCCCAGCTAATTCAGGCTGTTCCGGATGCAGATTATTATTTAGTTACAGATGCAGATATTGTACATAATCCAAACTGGGCGGTGGAGTTGGTTAATGCCATGCAAAAACAGCAGCTTGGGGTGGTTTCCGGAATCACTATTGTAAACGGAAGGAGCTTTTTTGCCAAACTACAAGGTTTAGATTGGCTATTTTCGGCCAGTTTTTTAAAGTTTTTTGCGGATAGAAATATTCCAATTACTGCAATTGGAAATAACATGGGTTTTTCAAGAGCTGCTTACCAGAAAACAGGCGGCTACGAGAAGTTGCCTTTTTCAATAACGGAAGATTTTTTGCTGTTTAGTGCCATTTTAAAGCATGGATTTCGGCACGGGATAGTGTTTAATACTGCAAGTACCAATATTTCAGCACCGGCTAAGGACTTATCAACGTGGTTTCGCCAGCGCAAACGCTGGCTCACCGGCGGCTTAGCAGCCCCATGGTATGCCCACGTCCTAATAGTATTGTTTGTTCTAAGTAATATTGCCAGCCTAATCATCTTGCTTCTATACCTCAATTCATTTACTATCACTATATTAATTATGAAAATTGCTGCCGAAGTAGCTTGGCTAACCAAAAATGCAATGATTGTTCGGCAACAAAACTTACTTAGGTACATTCCGTTTTACTATCTTTACGGATTATTTAGTGCAATCTTTTTACCGCTATATTTTATTTTACCCGGAAAAATTGATTGGAAAGGAAGAAAACTATGAAGCAATATACAGAAGTTATACAGCGAAAATTTCCCGATGATAACCGGCTTGGATTTTACATACGCCCAAATTTACCCGCCACAAAAATTGGTATGGCTCTAATGGGCAATACCAAAATCGCTTCCCCATCTGATGTAGTAGCCGTCTTAGAATATGGCAGTTTTTTATCTAAAAAATATCTGATTCTTACCCACACAGAATGCTATTACGGTAAAGGTAGTTTTAAATTAGAAGACTTAAAAAGTATTATTTTAAACCAAAAAGATACCTTGCAGATAGCTGTTAATCAGGGAGGTAGCATTGTAAATCATATTTTGGATTTAGACAATGAGCAAGTTGCTGCGCTACTCATCAACGTATTTGATGAAATATCCAATACCCCCAAAGAAGTTTCGGTAGAGGTTAAGGCTGATTATTCCCAGTATAGCAAAGAGGCTGTTCAGTGGTTAGAAATCCGTGATGAGGTGATGAAAACGATAGATCTGCTAAACCAAAAATTTCAGGATGGAAAGCTATCTTTATTAGAATTTGAAGAAAAAAAATCAGATTTACTAAGCCGTTTGTAAAAATCACTTTACATAACCGGTAGCTAACAAGCCCCAAAATGCTTTCAGATAAGCGAAGTGTAGTATTTTTAGTGCTTTCAGGTATCTTTATTACCAATGCACTTGTAGCCGAAATGATTGGCGGAAAACTGATACAGGTAGCCGGAATTACGTTGAGCCTTGGTATTTTACCTTGGCCAATAGTCTTTTTGACTACCGATTTGATCAATGAATACTTTGGAAAAGAAGGAGTTCGTAAAATCACCGTACTAACTGCGTCCCTGATTTTATATGTATTTATAGTTTTATACCTTGGAGTTCAGATTCAGGCCGTTTCTTTTTCGCCGGTATCAGACGAAGCCTTTCAGCAAGTATTCGGGCAATCTATGTGGATAATCTTTGGCAGTATTATTGCTTTTTTGACATCCCAACTTTTAGATGTAGTAGTTTTTACGTTTTTTAAATCCAAAACACAAGATAAACACATTTGGCTACGGGCTACAGGTTCCACAATTATCTCCCAGCTTATTGATAGTTTTATTGTATTAGCCATTGGCTTTTATTTACCTGGCAAAATAACCTTAGCTGAGTTTTGGCAAATCGGGATAAGCGGCTACACCTGTAAACTAATAATAGCAATTTTGCTCACTCCCCTCATTTATGCAGGGCATTTTTTAATCCACGCTTATTTGGATGACAAAAAAATGTGATATACTGAAAACGATTGCTAACGATAGAACTTTCTTGCCAATCTTTTTATCATGATTTCTGATCCACAACTCAAAAAATAAAAAATACCTCAAATTAAGTATTTGTACTAACAAAATAAAGCTATTATTTTGTGAATTAGAATTATTCTAAATCCAAATAGGGATTTCTATAATGCTGAAAGCAAAAATTCTGGTAGCAGACGCGCATACGCTTACACGAGAGGGAATTAAATCAATTCTTTCCCGAAAAGAAGACATTCAAATTTGCGGGGAAGCTAAAGACAACACAGAATTACCCAAAGAGCTGAAAAGACTAAGGCCGGATATTGTTATCATTGACTTTTATGTGCCAAATTATTTTTCTATCGAAGACATTGCTTTTATCAGAAAAAAATATCCGCATATTAGAATCGTGGTAATTTCTACCAATACTAAAAAAGAAGATGTTTTAAAGGTTTTAGATCTGGGTGTAAATTCTTATTTACTAAAAGAATGTAGTGAAAATGAGGTAATTAGTGCGGTTTATGCAGCCACTCAAAAAGAAAAATTTTTCTGCGGCAGAGTTATGGATGCTATTTTGGAAAAAACAACCCACTATTGTTCTCCCGATTCGGTTTGTGAACAGTGCCAAGAACCGCTACTGAGTGAACGCGAAATAGAAATAATCAAACTGATCACAGAAGGATTTACGACCCATGAAATTGCAGAAAAACTAATCTTGAGCTTTCATACAATTTCTACACATAGAAAAAATATTTACAACAAACTCAATATCAGGAGTTCATCCGAACTTATTGTTTATGCTATGAAAAAAGGAATCATAGCTTTGCAGAACCCTGAACAGCTAATTTAATACCTTATTCGCGGTATTGTTTAGATTTAGTCTAAATAATAACTTTGCTGCCGAATTGATTTTACAACAACATAAATAAGAATTGAGTTTTATGAAACTATTAAAAAGTATTGTTTTTATAGGTGCGTTTTGGCATCTTATTTCGGCTACTGCCTTTGCGCAATCAGATAACGGAAATATCTCGGGAATGGTACAAGATAAAGTAGGAAAACCCGCAGAGTTGGTATCCGTTTACCTTGAAAATACTACCTACGGCGCATTTACAGACGAAAATGGAAAATTTACAATAAAAAATATCCCACAAGGCGAGTATGTAATTACGGTTACAGGAACAGAATTTACACCGGTTAAGCAAAATATTACCGTTAATGCAGGGCAAACAACGAACGTCTCATTAATGCTTGTCGAAAAAATTCATACACTCAGGGAAGTAAATATCACCTCTACGGGTGTAAAAGGTGAAATTAAAGATATTCCGGGAACCGTTTATATGATTGATTCAAAACAGATACAGGAATCCGGCGCGCAAAGCATCGGACAAATCATAACCCGAGTGCCGGGAACCAACTACCTTGATGAAGACGGAAGAGGTTTAAAACCCAATATCGGGCTTCGTGGCCTTGACCCGCTGAGAAACAGAAACTTATTGGTACTAATGGACGGAAAGTTCCCCATCGGAATGACTTATTATGGCGACCCAGCCTCTTATTACATGACCCCCGTTCAGGATATAGACAAAATAGAGGTCATCAAAGGCGCATCTCCCGTTCTATACGGAGGCTATTCCGTGGGCGGCGTGATTAACTTAATCACCAAAAAAGGAACTTTCCTCCCACAAACAAAAGCAGACATTTCCTATGGAAGTTTTAACACCTTAAACCTACAACTCTCAACAAGCGGAAATAACGGAAAATTTAACTATATGGTTTCTGGATTACGCAGACAAGGAGATGGATTCAGAGAAAGAAGTAAATTTGAAATCAACGATTTTACGATTAATCTGGGTACAAATATTGACTCAACGTCCGAACTCTCGGTCTATCTAAACGGTTTTAGCGAAAACTCACAAACACCTGGAGGCTTAACCCAAACCCAATATGACTCCGCTATGACACAAAGCCAACACCCCGCCGACCAATTCTACTCAAAACGATTTAGTGCAGCTATTTCCTACAAAAAAATATATAAAAAATACCATTCCTTTTCCAGTTCATTATATGGAAATTATTTTCAACGGGATTGGTGGATCGCCTACAAAAACCCAACAAATAATGGTTATTTGAGGGATATTCATGCACTTGGCAATGTCTCTGATTATCAATTTACCAAAGATGTTTTGGGCAGAAAAAATTCCTTAATAGCCGGATTTCGTATCCATACAGATCGTTTAGATGACATCAACATTGCCGGAGCAACCCAAGATGCCAGAACCGGTAAAACAACCGGAAACAATATCAACACCAGCTTTATTTATGAAGCATATATCTATGATGAATTTAATGTCGTTAAGAACTTGACTTTTGCTCCCGGAATCCGTTATTCTAACATCAGCTACAAACGGAGTAATTTCATAGATGCCAGAACAGATAAGATGAATACAGCAGCCTTTGTTTACTCTGGAGGCCTTATCTACAAATTGCTTGACCATTCCCGAGTCTATGCAACCGTCTCACGCGGATTTCAACCTCCAACACTAAATGCAGCCGTAAACCCCGGAAATATTGACAAAGGAGTGGACTTAAAACCAGAAACATCCATGAATTATGAAGTAGGATTCAGAACAGACCCACTCGAATGGCTCTCACTCAACGCATCTATTTACAGAATGGACTTTACCAACAAAATAATCTCTGAAAGCGGAATTAACAAAAATGTGGGGGGAAGCTATCATAGAGGTGTTGAAGCTGAATTAGAGTTAGGCGCATGGAAAGGTATCAGCTTCTTTGCAAACGGAGCAGTGCAAAAAGCTACATTCACCACAGGTACAGACAGCGGAAAAATATTACCCAATGCCCCACAACAAATGCTATCAATGGGTATCCGATATAAATTCCCATTTGAAAAACATAATTTAGTAATCAATATCTTCGATAACTATGTAGGAAAACAATATAGCGACTCTAAAAATACCGAAGATGGAACCTTAGACGGAAAAAGTGGGGCTGTACCTGCCTATAATGTGGTGAATGCAACCATAAACTATAGCCGAAAACATTGGGGAGTGTATCTAAACCTAAACAACGTATTGGATGCAAAATACTTTACCTTGAGATGGGCATCTTGGAACGGAATAATCCCCTCACCGGGCAGAAACCTATTGCTCGGCGTAAAAATTAATTTTTAATACCTAAAATGAACAACCTAACACGATTTTTGAAAATCCTATTGGTATTCCCTGCCTTAGTAGCCGGCTATCTTATCGTATCAGCCCATTTTATCTGGATAGAAACAGCAGGAACAGCAACAATAGGCAAAGAATATCCAGTTAATATATTTTTCGGAGAAGTTAATGCTAACCAAAAAGAAGTTGCCGGCGGACGCTTAGATGAAATGGACGGACTAAAAACCGTTTGTATTACTCCCAAAAGTGTAGAAAAAGAACTGCAACTGACGAAACAAAATGACCGCTTTTCCGCAAAGTTTATACCTGAAGAAACCGGACTTTATCAGATATTGACAAGCAACAGCGTTGCTAAAGTGATGGATTTAAGAAAATATCAATTAGGGATTGTAAAACCGATGTTCTATGCACGTGAGTTTGTATTGTGCGTAAGTAGTTCAAATACAGAAACAACACAAGAAACAGCTATCGCTCCCTACTTTGATTTAGACTTAATTCCGGATTTTAGTACCGCAAAACGCAATACCTTTGTGGCCAATCAGCCAGTAAACTTTTATTCCTACTTTAAAAAGAAACCCATCAAAGGCGGAAAAATATTTGCATATGCACCCAACGGATGGTCAAAAGAAATTGACGCTGATGCTAACGGGCTTTGCACCTTTACCCCGTTATGGGAAGGACAATACGTAATTGACTGGGTTTATCCCGAAGATGCTCCCGGAACATATAAGGAAAAATTCTTTGAGTTTATCAGACACAGAGCCGTATTGACAATCAACGTAAGCAAATAATGCGTAAATTTAGCTCAGGTAAAATACACCAATACATTGGCCTTGTCTTTCTCCCGCTTATTCTAATTTCTGCAGTTTCTGGATTTTTTAGAGCCAATCCTAAATTTTTCTGGAAAGAAGACTATAAAAAGGTAAAAAACCAAGTCCATAAAAATAACATACAATCACCTAAGATTCAGATTGATAGCATTTTTAGTATCTTAAAAAGACAATCTATAGATACGGTTTCTATTACAGAGATAAAGTTAAAAGCCGAAGTAGGAAAACTCTTTTATGACGTTAAATCAAAAGGTAAACCTCCAGTTTTAATTAATGCAGAAAATGGAAATATAGAAAGTCCGCTTTCAAAAGAATTAGCCCTATCTATTGCTAATCAATACGTAGCGATAGGTACTGAGCTTTCTCAAATTTATTCTGACGATAGCTACCGCACCAGAAAAGGTAAAAAAAACAGACCTGTGTATGTAGCGGAATATAATGACGCACTTCACACCAAAATTTACATTGATAAATTTAATGGAGATATAGAAGAAGAAATAGACGATAATCTGAAATACGGCATCTGGATGATTAAATTACACGAATTTGATTTTTGGGATATGCGGCAGTTTAATCTGAGTTTTGTCGGAATCGGGCTAACGCTTATTGTACTATCCGGATTTCTCTGGTGGCTGCGAAAAAAGAGATATTTCAGGAACTTTTGGAGGAAGAACACCCTAATACCAAAGAGGCAAAATTAATTTTTGCCTCTTTTTATTTCAGAAAAATAGTACTAAGTTTATTGAAACTAATTAGTTAGCTCGTTTATTTTAAGTCCGTCAAAACTTCCAGAGGACATAAGCAGCAATACTGTTTTGGAGTTTAAAAGCGGCTTAAGTGCCTCTGTTAATGTTCTCTTGTTTCGCAGAACAATAATACTTAAATCTTGAAAACCCTCCTGAATAACGGAATCCGCTATCGCAGGAAGTTTTTTTAGTTTAAGAGCGTGGTCGCTAATAAACACAAATTTTTTAGCCGCTTTACTTAGTGAACCTGCATAACGTTTTAAAAATGAAGAATTTAAACTGCTAAAAGTATGTAATTCTAAGCAAGCAATCACTTCTTTTTTATCATATTTTGACAAAACAGCATCTACCGTTGCATTTACTTTGGATGGAGCATGGGCAAAATCTTGAATAAACAGTCCGTTCTTCTCTGAAGTGATAAGTTGCATCCGTTTGTCTGGACCTTGAAAAGAGACCATAGCTTGGATAAACTGATGGGGAGAAAGCCCTAATAAACGGCAAACTTGCCATGCAGCAGAAATATTCGCAAAATTATGATTCCCAAATAGTTGTGTTGTTCCCTTTTCACCAGCTAACCGATATTCTGTATGGGTATTTTTATACTTAAAAGAAATTGTTTCATAGGGAACAGCATAATGAATATCCGGTTTTGTATATTTTTGAACCAATGAACTCACCTGTGCATCCTCAGCATTATAGATTACGGTTCCAGCTTTGGGTAACTGCTGAACCAGTTTTTCAAACTGCTGATAATAAATTTCTTCCGTTTGAAAAACATTGATATGATCCCAAGATATTCCGGTGATAACAACCATGTGGGGTTGATAGACCAAAAATTTAGGAATAGGAAGCATTGGAGAAGCTAAATATTCATCGCCCTCGGCTATTAACACCGATGAATGTTCCGTCAAATGAACCATATTTTTGAACCCAGGTAGAATGGAGCCTACCAAGAAATCAACTTCGATGTTATTTTCCTTTAAAATATGTAAAATAATGGAAGTTGTAGTCGTTTTTCCATGACTGCCGGCTATTACGATTCTTTGTTTGTGTTTAGCGTGCTGAAAAATAAACTCCGGAAATGATAACGTGTTTATTTTTAGCTCTTTAGCTTTTGATAATTCTGGGTTATCTGCTTTAGCGTGCATTCCCACGATTATCAAATCTATATTTTGTGTTATTTTTTCTGGAAACCATCCGGTATTTTCGGGTAGTAGTCCGGCCTGTGCTAACCTGCTGCGGGAGGGTTCCCATATTTCGTCGTCAGAACCGGTAACGATATGCCCTAATTCCAATAGCTCTAACGCTAAATTGTGCATAACTGCCCCACCAATTGCAATTAAATGGATTCTCATCTGAATTTCCGCAAAAATACAGCTTAGTTGTAAAAATTAGCCCTTTTTTGTAAAAAACTTATGCTTATCGAAAGATAAACTACGGAAAAACCAATTGATGGTTACAGAAAAGTTTAACTTTACTTATATTAAACTTTTTCTCTCTAAAAAACAACTAAATTTTACTTTTTGCTGTTTACAAAGCTATGAACATCGGAATCGTATGTTACCCAACCTATGGGGGAAGTGGCGTTTTGGCAACTGAATTGGGGAAAGCATTAGCTCAAAAAGGACATTCGGTTCATTTTATATCTTATGATAAGCCGGTAAGGCTTAGCTATTTTGAACAAAATATTATTTACCACGAAGTTAGACCAATTGAGTATCCGGTGTTTCACTATATTCCGTATGAGTCATCCCTTTCTGGAACGATTGTAGAGGTAGCCCGTTTTTATGGCCTTGACTTGTTGCACGTTCATTATGCCGTTCCGCACGCCACAAGTGCTTGTTTGGCTCGTGATATTTTGAAGCAGTATGATATTCATTTACCGATTGTTACCACACTACACGGCACAGACATTACCTTAGTGGGCAAAGAGGAGTTTTATTCATCAGTAGTTACTTATTCGATTAACCAAAGTGATGCGATTACCTCAGTATCAGAGTTTTTGCGAAAGGCAACATATCAATTTTTTGAAATCACGAAAGAAATAGATGTAGTCCCTAATTTTGTTGATTTTGAGCGTTTTTCGCGAAGACCAAAGCAGGTATTTAAGAGTTTATTAGCTCCTAATCAGGAAAAATTAATTGTTCATGCCTCAAATTTTAGGGCAGTAAAAAGACCTTATGACGTATTAGCGGTATTTGAAAAAATCCGTACTGCAATAGCTTCAAAACTGATTATGGTGGGAGACGGGCCGGAAAGAAGCCACTTAGAACGATTGGTACGGGAAAAAGGCTTGAATAATTGTGTGATTTTCCCAGGAAAGCAAGACTGCATTGAAGATATTCTTTCTATTGGAGATTTGTTTTTATTGCCTTCGGAATCCGAAAGTTTTGGCTTAGCAGCCTTAGAAGCAATGGCTTGTGAAGTTCCTGTAATAGCTACTGATGTTGGAGGCTTACCGGAACTCATTACGCATGACCAAAATGGAATCTTATGCCCGATGGGGGCAACTGATGCTATGGCTGCCGCTGCAATTGAGATACTAACAAACCCTACTAAGCATGATGCTATGGCAAAGGCTGCCTTAACCAGAGCTAAGTACTTTTCGTTAGAAAACTCCTTAGCAAAATATGAAGCTATTTACCATAAAATCACAAGCCAAGCATAAAAAAGTCCACCCTTAATAAGGTGGACTTTTGGGCTAAATAGGCACAGAACTAATCGTTCATTTTATCTTGCTTAGGATTGTATTTGCGGATGATAAACTCCGTTCTACGATTGGGCTGGTTTTCTTCGTTATTTTTTGCATTCACAACAATTAAGTTTTTCTCTCCATAGCCCATAATGATAATCCTATTCTTTTCTAATCCTTTGTTTGTTAGATAGTTTGCAGCTTCCGTTGAGCGTTTTCTAGACAGAATCAGGTTAGAAACATCACTACCGACTGGGTCTGCATAGGAAGCTAATTCTACAATTAGCGCAGGGTTATCATGTAACACTTGAATGATTTTGTCTAAAATAGGTTTATCTTGTTCACGAACACTTGAACTGTTAAAGTCAAAATAGATGTTGGGGAGGTCGTCAGATTTTTTACCCACTTCGACTTTTTCCATAACAATTTTAAAATCAATTGCATCTTCATTTCCGAGTATGATTTTGCCGCGCTTACTTAGGTAGCCTTTTCTCCGAGCGAGAGTAGTGTAGGTATAGTTTTTTTCGAGTTCTACTAAAAACTTACCGCTTGGGTCTGTCATAGATTTTCTGACAACTTCTTTTTCGTTGAAAATCTGAACAACTACGCTATCGAGGGATTTGTTTTTAGTTTTTTCTACGGCAATAACATTAACTTGTGTTTTTTCGGTATTAGAGGCTGCAACTTCTGGTTTTTTGGCAGTGGTATCTTCAACTGGTGGTTTGGGGGTGAATTTTGTTATCAGATAAATATCGTCTTGGCCTTTTCCACCTTTTCTGTTAGAAGAAACGAAACCCCAATCTTTATTTTCGCTGAGATAAAAGCCGAAATCATCCATAGATGAGTTGATATACATTTTGAGATTTTGGACGCTGCCGTAGGTAGCTCCATTTTTGGTAGCTGAAAATACGTCTAAGCCGCCCATTCCCGGGTGGTAATCAGATGAAAAATAAAGTGTTCCATCTGTATGAATACTTGGAAAAACTTCGTTTCCGGGGGTGTTAACTTCTTTGCCTAAGTTTACTGGCTTTCCCCAGCTATTCCCTTCTTTGCGGCACATCCACAAGTCCATATTACCACTACCGCCGGGCATATCGGAAACGAATAGAATTTCGTTACCATCTTTGCTGACAGCGGGGTGCCCTACAAAATAATTGGGATTATTATAGGGAAAATCGGCAAAGCTACCCCAAGTCTTTTGGGCATCATCCCAAACGGCGGTAACAATTTTCATGGAAGTGGTGTTGCGGATACCTAAATCTGGGTTTCCTTTTTTCTCAATAGTGCGGCCAAAAAATAGTTTTTTTCCGTCTGCCGTTACTGTTGCGGGGCCTTCATGCAACGGTAAGTTGATTGTATTACCCAATGCACCGGGAGTTTTGAATGTTTTATCGGCTTGGGAAAATTCGCAAAAGTATAAGTCAAAATATGGAAACCCTGAAAAATTATCCGTTTTTTGCTTTTTGAGATCTACACGGTAGCGATTTGAAGCAAAGATAAATCCGTTTTTGTAAGGAACAGGACAAATATCAGACATATTAGAGTTGATTTTTTCTACTTTATCTGCATTGTAGCTATTGGTTTCAGAGAGTGTTTTCTGGGCAAAATCACAGCTTTTAATATATTGCTGGCCTCTGGGGTCAGATGAAGCTTCTTTGGCAAATTTTTCAAATTGGATTTTGGCTTCTTCATATTTTCCGGCCATTTTCAGGGTCTGGCCATAGCGAAGGTATTGCTCAGGAGCTACTTTTTTGCTGGTGATTTTTTGATACCATTTTTCGGCTTGGGCAATCTGGCCTATTCTTCGGTAGCAATCGGCGATTTTTTCCATAGCCTCTTGATTTTGGCCTTTTTCTAACTCTTTTTGGTACGCAGCTATTGCTAAAGAAAATTTATTAGCATTATATAATTTGTTACCTTTTTTTAGCTGGGCAAACCCTCCTATACTGGAAAAAAGCATTCCAAATAGTAATAAATAGACAATTCGTTGATACATAATTCTGTTTATTGCTGTTCTTGCTTGCAAATGTAGATAGAATCTGTTTTAATTTAGCGTAATATTTGCCAAAGCTAAAAAGTTTTTACTTGTATCAAAATTTGATAACTTTGGTACTGGGTTGTTAATAGTTGCTGGTTACTTTTTTATCTATGATTAGAAAAGCACACAAGTGGTCAGTTTTTTCAAAAAGATTTTTATCCCAAAACAAGATAAAACTTTTTCAGAGTAAATTATTATATTTCAATCTATTAAAAGTTAAATATAATCTTGTTTTAGCAATTTAGGGTGATAATCTCCGTATGTAAATAAAATATCCATTTACTTTGCAGTAGTGAAGATATTGGTACTTACTTTACGCATACCGTATCCGCCTGTTGATGGTGGTTCTATGGCGATGTATGCTGTTATTCAGGAGCTTACCAAAGCAGGAAATGAAGTAACCTTACTTTCTTTGAATACGAACAAGCATTTTCAAGCAATATCGAACTTAGAAAATTCTGTAAAGCAAGTGATTTCTGTGCCGATTAACACCGCAATTAAGCCCAAAGATGCACTTTTGAACTTATTATTTTCAAAATTACCTTATAATGTTGCTCGGTTTTTAAGTGTTGATTTTAGCCGAATTTTACAGCGGATTTTACGCGACCATACTTTTGATGTTATTCAGTTAGAGGGTGTCTATTTAGCTTTGTATTTAGATGCAATCCGTCATATTAGCCAAACGCCGGTTATTTTACGGGCACATAATTTAGAATATGAGATTTGGGAACGCATGGCAGCTACGGAAAGAAATATCTTAAAACGTTGGTATTATGGTATTTTAGCCAAACGCGGGAAGATATTTGAGCTGCAATATCTCAATCAATTTAATGGTATAGTGGCGATAACTGCCAAAGATGCCCTTTCTTTTCAGCAGTTTGGCGCAAAGTGCCCTTTAACCGTTGTGGAAGCCGGAATAAACTATCAGCAGTTATCCCAAGAGTCAACACCTACGCCAGCCCAAACCGCAGCTTTTATTGGCAGTTTAGAATGGTTGCCCAACATACAGGGCTTAGAATGGTTCTGCCAAAACGTATGGCCTATCGTTCTGCAAAAAATCCCCCAAGCTACGCTAACTATTGCAGGCAGAAACCCATCCAAAGAAATTTTAAACTGGAAAAAAGAAAATATCCGCGTAGTAGGTCAAGTTCCTGACGCAGTTCAATTTTTGAAAGACCATTTCATTACAGTAGTTCCATTACTTGCCGGAAGCGGAATGCGCGTAAAAATATTAGAATCTATGGCTTTAGGAAGATGCGTTATCACAACCCGAATTGGCGCAGAAGGAATTGATTACCAAGATGGTAAAAATATAATCATTGCAGATATTCCCGAGCATTTTGCGCAAGCGATCATTACCGTAATGAAAAACCCTGACCAAGCTATCGAAATTGGTAACAATGCTCGAATGTTAGCTCAAAAATATGATTGGCAGATACTTACCCAAAAGCTGCTGAACTTCTACCAACAAGTTGTATGAAAATTCTGGTTGCTCTCTCTCGTTTTCCTTATCCATTGCTAAAAGGAGATCAGTTGCGGGCCTATTACTTTTTAAAAGAACTTAGCCAACATCATGAACTTTATCTATTATGTTTGTCAGATGAAGATTGCCAAGAGCATGAAAATCACATAAAACCATTTTGCAAACACTTAGAAGTAATTCAGTTAAGTAAAATTCGCCAGATAAGAAACTTACTTACCGCAATCGTTGATGATATTCCATTTCAGGTTGCTTATTTTAAGCATCCTGATTTCAGAACCCGTTTTCAGGAATTATCTCAAGAAATCAAGCCGGATATTTGCTGGGCTCAATTAATCAGGGTAGGGGAGAATATTTCAAGCAATCATCAAATTCCGATGTATTTGGATTATATGGATTGTTTTTCTGCCGGATTTCGGAGGCGGGCATTTTTTTCAAATTGGTTTATGCGCACTATCATTCAAGTAGAAGTAGCTCGTCTAAAGCGATATGAAGAATCTATAAGCGTTCATTTTCAGGGTTATAGTATTATTTCAGAGGCAGACAAACAAGCTATGCCGGCAGCCATTCGTTCCAATATTTCGGTGATACCCAATGGTGTTAGCAGTTATTTTTTGGAGGAATTTCCGGGAAAAAAAGACTTAGAATATTTAGTGATATTTACCGGAAATATGGGTTATCATCCCAACATAGAGGCTGCGCGTTATTTGGTAAACAAAATCATGCCTTTGGTATGGCAGCAGCTTCCGGCAGCTAAAATCTGCATTGTAGGCACTAATCCCAGTTCTGAAGTCTTGAAATTAGCTCATGACAAGCGCGTTATAGTTACCGGATATGTGCCGGATATACGCACGTGGCTACAAGATGCGGTTTCTTTTGTAGCGCCATTATTTTCCGGGTCTGGGCTTCAAAATAAACTCTTGGAAGCTATGGCTGCGGGCGTTCCGGTAATAACCTCCACAATGGCTAATGCCGCCCTACAAGCCCCAAATCAAATCGCAATATTGGAAGCTGTTACACCAACAGAATTTTCCCAAGCAATATTAGACTTGCTAAACTTACCCGAAAAAAGAAAGTCTATTATTAAAAATGCCAAAGAATTTGTACGTGAACGGTATCATTGGCCAGCAATAGCCCAAAAATTAACCAGCGAATTTGAGAAAATTACGCATCATTAATCGTTATTTTTTAGCTTTGAAGGGTAGGAGATTATGCTTAGGTATTTTCTTAAAAAATTAATATGTAGTAAAAATTTCTCTTAGAAGAATAAAAAAAGCATTTGGGAAAAGAATGATAATTTTACCGCTAAATGAAACATTTTTGCAAACAGGCCGTAAAACTGAGGTTTAATGATTTTCTTTTTGTATCTTTGTGAAATTAGACAGTCGTTTAAAAGTAGCCGAGATTTAAAGATAGTAGATAACAAGTAGTCGTTTTTAATGAAATCCCTAATTAGTTCAAAACCCGCAGTTGCGTTTATAGGAGAAATAACACAGGAGTTGCAAGGGCTTTTTATCGTGCTTAAGCAGCGAATAGGGTCGCTACATATAGAAAAATTTGATACCGAAGAGCGATTTTTAGCAAGCCAAAAACAACTTAAAAACTCACTTTTTTATCCCATTGCGCTCATTGCCAAATCTATCCCAACAGATACTAATCTATTAAAAGTTGCCCCTAATTGGTTAGAAGTATCCCCAAAACTAACAGAAGACGAAACCTTAAACTTAGCCAATAAAATAGAAAAACTTTACCAGCAGTGCTTTATACTCTCTGAAATTGCTTTTCAGCAGTCTTTGGTAGAAAGAATTCAGTTGTATCTCAACAAAATTGGCGCTCAAAAATCAATTTCCGGCGCAATTGATATTCTATTAACAGATTTAAAAAGCCTGACCGGTGTAAGTAAAGCTGCCTTCATTGGGATTCAGGATAAATCTATTTCAAAGGTCTGCCGTTTTGACACAAACCAAATTCAAAAAATTGATGGAGATTTTTTTGATGATGAACTTCCTACCGAAATGGTAAATAGTTTATTACAAAACCCTTGCGAAATCAATATAGAAAATATTCCGGAAAATCCGCAGTGGAAAAACAATCTCTATTTTAGAGCGAGTAAGACACGTTCTGTTTATGCAACCCCCTTACTGAACGAAAATGAACCTTGGGCGTTTTTGTACCTTGAGCAAAACCAGTTTTTACATTTTTTTTCCATTGAGGTTATTACTTTAATAGAAAATTTAAAAGCCGCATTTAAACCGGTATCCGATAGAATTATTTTAGAAAATAAGATTGAAAAACTTGTACGGGAACAAACTCTACCTTTAAAACAAGAAATAGAACAATTAAGGCAAAATCAATATGATATTGTGAACCATGAGACAAAAGCTACCATTAACCAATTGATAGCCAATATTTCCCATGAAATAAACACACCTATTGCAGCCATTCAAGCAGCTGGGCAAAATCTACAAGGGCTGATTCCCCGCTTAGTCAAAAAAACTCCGGAAATGCTAAACGAATTGGATAACTTTCATCGAAATTTATTTAATCAGTTATTAGATCAGTCTTTTCGTAATCCGATTCTGCTAAACACACGCGAGGAACGGGCGATAAAACGTGATTTTGAACAATATCTGCTAAGTCATTCTGTTTCAGAAGCCTCTCCAATGGCTACGCTTCTGGTGGGTATGAATATAACAGATAGCATTGAGCTATATCTGCCACTCTTTAAAATGAAAAATGCCCATTCTTTTTTAGAACTTGCCTACAAAATCAGCCAATTAAACACGAATCTTAAAAATATTTCTATCGGCGTAGAAAAAACACATAAAATTGTTTTTTCCTTAGCAAATTTTGTTCAGGATGAAAAATTTTCCGAGCTATCTACCATAGACATAACCAAAACAATAGACAGCGTTTTGGAGTCTTACTCCGGTTATTTTAAACACGGTATTGATGTAACCCGAATATACAGCCATAAACCACTGATAGTTTGCAACCACGAAGAATTAGCACAAATTTTTAACCATATAATATTCAATGCAATACAAGCATTAGAACGTAAAGGGAAAATACAAATAGAGGTTTATACAGACCCAATAGATATTCATATAAACATTCAAGATTCTGGCCCGGGTATTGAGCCGGAAGTGCTAAAACGGCTTTTTGAACCCTTTTTTACCACCAAATCAAAAGGCGAAGGCAGCGGATTAGGGCTTTATACCATCAAAAGAATCATCGAAAAATACAAAGGAACAATCAAAATTCAGTCCCAGCCCGGAAGCACTTCCGTTATGATTACTTTCCCCAGAAAACTGATGGAAATACAATTTAACAAAGAAAATCCACTTACCAAAAACTCCTCACTACACCAAAATTAAAACAACCTTTTTGTTCGACTAACTAACTCTATTCTAAGATAAACAGCAAAACATATAGATTCAGAATAACGTAAAAACCTAAAAATAGCCCTGCCAATGAATTGTTTGATTGTAGATGATGAACCCCTTGCACGGTCTGTGATAGAGCAATATGTAGAGAAGATTCCGTTCCTGAAAAAATATAGAAGTTGTGGAAATGTTTTAGAAGCAATCGAAATTCTGGATACAGAGCCGATTGATGTGCTGTTTTTAGATATAAATATGCCGGAAATTACCGGGATAAACTTTCTAAAAATGCGTTCTTTTGAGATTCCGGTGATTATTACCACTGCCTACCCGGATTATGCCATAGAAGGTTATGAACTAAATATCTTAGATTATCTACTGAAACCAATCGCCTTTGATAGATTCTTAAAAGCGGTTACAAAGGCCAAAGAAATTTGGGAACAAAACCGACTTACTCATCCAGAACAAGAAACCGAAATATTCGTCAGAACCGAGCGAAAACTCCAAAAAATCAACCTCAAAGATATTCTCTATATCGAAGCATTGGCAGATTACGTCAGAATACAATGCAGCAATGAAAAAGTTACCGTCCTCAACACCATGAAGTATATGGAAGAACGCTTGCCGGCGGAGTTTACCAGAGTTCATCGCTCATACATCGTTAGACTTGATAAAATCAAATTTATAGAAGAAGACATGATTGTGATGGACCAAAAGCTAATCCCAATTGGAAAATCATACAGAGATAACTTAATCTCTCAGCTAAATATGCTATAGTTATCTATAAATAGAATCAAAGTGATAGTATGCTTTTTTTATAATAATAAATATTTCTTTATTTTTAGTATTTAAAAAAAATGCTAAAAATAAGTTGATATACTCACTAAAAGCAATATCTTTGCGCATCACTTTTTAACAATCTAATAAAACGGATGAAAAACATTAAGAATCTTTTCGTGATTGGCTTAGGCCTCGTGGTAATTTCAGTTTCTTGTAAGAAAAAAGAGGATACACCGGCTCCTTCTGCTTCTAAAACAGAACTGTTATGCAACAAAACCTATACAATGAAAGCATTGACCGCTAATCCCGGTGTAAATATGGGAACTGGTACTCCGGTAACGGATTTATTCTCGTATATTCCAGCTTGCAGCAAAGACGATAAAATTACGTTCAAGACTACCGGTAAAGTAACTACTGATGAAGGAGCGTCCAAATGTACTGCTACTGACCCACAGAGCTATGACGAAGATTGGAAATTTACAACTAACGAATCTATTATCGAATTAACTGATAAAGATGGTAAGAAGAAGAACTATACCGTTATTACCATAGACGGAACGACCTTTAAAACTTCCTATGTAGAGGATGATAGCAGTACAACTCCTCCCACAAAGCGTACTTACACCGTTACGATGCAGAAATAAGCACGTAATTTAAAATACAAAAACCAGAATGAGTTTACTCAGCCAAGTAAACTCATTCTGGTTTTTGTACCTTTGCAAAAATCATAAGAAACGGGTTGCTTTATGCAAACATTAACAATTATCTTGCCGTGCTACAAGCCACCGAATAGCTGGAATGAAATATTTAAGCAGAATAATCAATTAGTGTTACAAAAGTTTTCGGATATTCAGCTTTCTATCTTAGTAGTAGATGACGGTTCGCAGGATAATGATTTAAAAAACACCTTAGAATACTTGCAAAAAGAAAATTCCAATTTTCGATTTATAGGTTATCCGGAAAATCAAGGTAAAGGTTATGCACTTAGAAAGGGAGTTTCAGCAGTTACGTCTGATTATTATATTATTACAGATATTGACTTTCCCTATACAACTGCCAGTATAGCAGCTATTTTGGAAACTTTATAGCAAGGCGCAAATGTAGCCGTAGGTTTTCGAGGAAATGTTTACTACCAAGCTACGCCGCTTCCACGAAAAATACTTTCTAAACTATTTCGGGCAATACTAAAAATAGCCGGAATTTCTATTACCGATACCCAATGTGGCCTCAAAGGCTTTGACAATACAGGCAAAGAAATCTTTCTAAAAACCAAAACAAATCAATTTCTATTTGATTTTGAATTCATTAAGTTAGCACTGAAACGTAAAGATATTTCGGTAAAGCCAGTAGAGGTATTTTTAAGGCCGGATGTTCAGTTTACTTCAATATCTATTGGTGTGATTTTGAAGGAGTTTCAAAATTTTATGCGAATTTTAGTGGGAATATGAACCCGAAATATGATTGGTTATGGACTTTTTTGATAACCTTTGGGCTTATTGCCTGCCTATTTCCGGAAATTGTTTTTTCACCTAATTCGGGGATATTACAAAAAGAACTTAATCATTATGAAGAAGATGCACTAAAGAATTACTATACTTTTTTGTATCATATAAGCTACGATCCAAATATCCTGCTTTTTAAGGGGATGAATTATCCTTTTTCTGAACATATTGTCTTTACGGATAATACGCCTCTTTTAGCCATGTTTTGCTGGACTTTACGATATTTAGGTGTTCCAATATCGAATTATGGGCTGTTCTTTTTTCATTATGCGCTGATTTTTTCAGCTTGTACTGCTGCTGCTGCGTTAGTTAAAATTTTGTCTCGATTTAATTTACCACGTCTGTTTATTATACTTTGGAGCATAGCCTTAGTACTGCTTTCTCCTCAAAATAACAGGTTGATAGCTCATTATTCGTTAGCATATTCGGTTGTGATACCGGTTTTTTTACTGTTTTTATTTAGGTTTGAAGATAAACCTAACTCTTGGGCGCGTTTACTTGTTTTAACTATCTGGATAACTTTAACAAGTATGATTCATTTATACTTCTTGGCTATTCAAGCTATGTTTTTAGTTATCTACGCGCTGTTTCGAACTTTATTTGGAAATGCAACTATTTTAAATTCAGTACGTTTGATAGTTTTGGGTGTTATAGTTCCTTTTGGGTTAATTTTATTTTGGACCAAGTTAGTGGCCAATGTACCGGATAGGCCGGAAAATCCCTATGGTTTTTTAGCTTATCGCGCCCTGTGGGAAGGTTTTTTCTTACATCCTAATACTTTTCTGCACCAACTTATAGAGAAGCTGGGGATCCAAATTCGACCCATTGACGACTTTGAAACCATTGGCTATTGTGGAATAGCGGCATCTCTTGCTACCTTAATACTCATCTTTCGTGGGATTTTTTTACTGCAAGTAAAAAAGTGGTTTTCAGCTTTAAATAATCTTCCAGATAACGTTAAAGCACTCAGGATAATGCTTTTAGCTGCCTTTGTTTTAGGGCTATTTGCACACGGTATTCCGTTTATTATACCCGGACTTGACTTCCTAATGGATTATTTAGGCCCATTAAAGCAGTTTCGGAGCATTGCGCGTTTTATGTGGGTCTATTATTGGGTAATTAATATCTTTTTTGCCATAGAAACCTATCGTTGGTTATCTGCTAAAAATATAAAGCAACCTATTTTGTCGGTAATTCTTGTTATTATTGGGTTTATTCCCATTATAGAAGCTCGTTCCAGTATTTTTATTCCTGTTTATCAGCCAATTATAAAATATGATTTAACAGATAAGCAACGTGATTTTGCTCATTATTATTTATCAAATTCCAAAAAATACCCTACTTTGATAGTTCCGTTACCGGGAATACAGGCAGGTTGTGAATGGATTGGGCGCGAAATAAACCTACCGATTGCAGTACAAACCTTGATGCTGTCTTTACGTACCGGTGTTCCTACTACTGCCGCCCAACTTAGCCGAACATCTCAACGGCAATGTATAGAACAATTTCAAACGGGTCAGGAACTAACCTATCCGGCAACTATCTTTAATAACCTACCGGATAGCGCATCGGTTTGGATGGTAACTCCCCAAAAAATAAATCCATATAACGAACCCGGTTGGAATTTTTTAACCTTACATTCCAACACAATCTACTCAGATACTGGCGTTAAAATATTGGAAATCAAGAATTTTAAGCAGCATTATTTAGAAGCACATAAACTCCAACAACGAAAGCTATCGGATAAATACACATTTTTACAAAAAAATGCTTCTTTGATACGCGGAGAATCGTTACCGATTAAGTCCCAAAATAACTTTCTTTATGAAGGAACACCCACAGTCCAAGATACAGCAACCAATTGGATATTCAGCTTTTGGATGGAGCTTCCCAAACGTGCCGTTACCGGCTTTATGATAAATATCGAATCCAAACAATTTAATCAAAAGCATTTACAGCAGCACAATATATCGTCGTATATGCAATACATTCAAGAAGGCTGGGCTTTATTTGAAGTTCCAATTCAATACAAAGCCAGTAATCCGCTGAAAATAAGTTATATTTACAACAAACAACCGATTGAATTTCACTTTAAATGGGCATCACTACGCCCACACCAATATTCATTTATAGAAAATAAGGACGGTGTACGACTATTCAATGGCCGTCAAATTTTGGTAAATGACTAAATTGGACAGATAACAAACAGGGCGTTTTTTCTGTTTATTTAATATTTGTAGCTATCTAAACAAGCAGTTTAGTTTAGTTTTAATGTTCCGCGTTCTTGGGTTGTTGTGGTGTCAAAACCGCCTCGAGTATTGTAACGCATCTGTATGTGCAGGTAAAACGGCTCTAAACAGTCCCAAAGTTGGGAAAAAATAATATCTGTAACCGGTTCCTGAAAAATCCCGTCATTTCTGAATGAAAATAGATAGTATTTGAGTGATTTCAGCTCAATACAGCATTTATTCGGGATATATTGGATTGTGAGTGTTCCTATATCCGGCAGGCCGCTACCCGGGCAAACAGCCGAAAATTCTTGGGTCTTGATTTCGATAAGCTGTCTGTTTTCCTGCAATAAATCAAAGGTCTTCAGCAGTGCAGCTTTTCCGGCTAAGTCTAAACTTTGGCGGGTATCTGCAATCTGGATTGGGTATGGAGAGGCAAATTCCGGTGTGTCTGAAATCATAAAGGTACTTTTTCAAATAAAATGACCCGCACTTTGTACAAAGAATTGGCACCGGTTAGCTCCATTAGCTGTGAATTATCGTCCATTCTACCCGTCCAGTTGGTTGTTTTGGTGGTTTTCCATTCAATTGTTTTGTCAGGTAGTACTTTTAAGCTGAACCCGCCAAGTACGTCATCAGCTATTTTGATAAATCCGCCGGCATCTTCTTCCCGAAAAGAAACCGTAATGGTAACTCCGGTATTTATATTCGCAGAATATAGTATGGCGTTGGGGCCAATAGACTGGCCGGAACTTATTGACCAATAGCCTTTACTTTCTTTGGGGATTCGGTGAAGTTCATCCTTAGTTTTGTCTTCATAAACGGATTCAACGGTTATATAAAATTCGTCTTCATCTTCGGTTGCACGAATACAATCTACTGATAATAAACGCAATTCTATTTCAAAACTTTTCATAGTTTGTCATTTCTTCTTTGAAGATACAAAGGTATAAAATTTGGTTGTGCCGAAAACCGCGTAAAAAGCATATTTAGAAAGGTTGCCGTTGTATTTTTACAACGTGATTAAACCCAAAAAACACTTAGGGCAGCATTTCTTGCACGATAAACGAATTGCGGAAAAAATAGCCAGCTTGGTAGCTGACCCCCCGGAAGGTTATCTGATTGAAGTAGGGCCGGGAACGGGTGCTTTAACAAACTACCTGCTATTGCGTGGGTTTTCTGTAACCGCTATTGAAAAAGACACCGAAGCGATAGAATATCTTGCTAAACATTTTTCCAAAAATACTAAATTGACGGTGATTCAGAATGATATTTTACTGTATGATTTTCAATCACTTACAAACAGTATTTTGGTTGGAAATTTGCCGTATAATATTTCGGGGTCTTTCTTTTTTGAGTTAGCTTCGGCTTATTCTAAGATTCAGCAAGGTGTTTTTATGATACAATACGAGGTTGCTCAACGGCTAATTAGTCGGCCTAAAAATAAAAACTACGGAATACTTTCTGTATTATTGGGTTATGGTTTTGAGATTTCGATAGCATTTACGGTAGGGCCGGGCGCTTTTTCGCCGCCTCCTAAAGTAACTTCTGCCGTTGTGGTCTTAAAACAACGAAAAACGATACCGACACCGGTTACTAACTGGAAGGATTTCTGTATGCTGGTGAAACAAGCGTTTAGCCAAAGGCGCAAAATGCTGCGAAATACCCTCCCCGAACATCAATTTACGCTTCCTGAAAATCTAAAACAATGTAGAGCCGAAGAACTCTCTATCAATGACTTTGTGTCCTTGGCAAATACCTATACAGAACGGGCACTGAAAAGATAATAAGTCGCTTAGTTTTTCTTAAATGAGCTATTTATACGATAGTGAAAAATAAACAAGACCAATATTTTGCATATTGGATTTTTTA